>CAIWEX010000530.1 GCA_903911795.1 uncultured Schlesneria sp. | reverse complement strand
GCGTCTGTCGGATCTCGGCCGTGATTTCTGGTTCAGGTGCCAGTTCCGGAGCCCGCAGCCAATAGTGTCCGACCATCCGTTTTTCATCGTGATTCGCAATCGAACCCGCTTCCAGTTTCTGCATCGCTTGCAGAGCTTGTTCCATCCGCGGCAGCAGATCGACGAGATCACTCTCTTCGAACCGGACACGGCTGACATCCAACGTAAAACCAAGCTCTGAATCGGAAATCAGATATTTGCAGAATCGGTTCCAGTTGGCAGACATTGGCGTTCCCTCTTTCGGTCCAGAATCTCAAGCGGCATCTTTAGAAACGAGCGACGTCGGTTTCGAGATCGCTGTGCAGCGTTACAATACCCGCGCAGAAGTTTCTCTGCACGGCACAATGCGTTTGCTTAAAGAGTTTCCGATGTTTCACGGAGTATTAGCACTGGTCGATCGATCACTGCGGATTGACGCCCGATCGTTGGCATCGCACCAGGTGCGATTCGGACTGATCATTCTTGGTTACGCGACACTTTGCCTGGTCCATCGGCGCTTAAATTTCATTGGAGCACCAGGTTTGGTATTTTTCCATACGATCAGTTACCTGAACCTGGTGTTTCTGTCGTTGTTGGGAATCGGTTTTTTTTCGACCTCCATTTCCGAAGAGCGCGAGGAAGACACGCTGGGGCTGATGCTGATGGCTGGAGTCAGCCCGCTGGCAATCCTTGCAGGGAAATCGGCCGGGCGTTTGATGCAAGCAATGTTTCTGGTCGCAGTCCAATTTCCATTGACATTGGTGGCGGTGACGCTGGGAGGGATTACCACCTCACAGCTCGCCTCCGCATACCTCGGAATGACCTCTTATCTGATTCTTCTGGCGGGGTTCGGTTTACTTTGTTCAACCGTTGCGAGGAATAATCGCGTCGCCACGATGTGGATGACAATCGGTCAGATCTGCTACGTGTTTGTCCCAATGATTGCGGCGGGACTCCTCAGTAGTCAGCCCCAGATATCGGGCGGCAGGCTGCTCGATTATGTTGTCAGGCTGTCAATCTTTCAGCAAATGGGAACTATCCTGACATCCGGGTTCGGAGAATCCCTGATCAGCCTGCAAGTCATCAGTAACGCTACGGCCGGGATCGCGTGTTCGCTGTTATCCTGGGCAGTGTTTGGTTATTGCTCGCAGAGCCCAAGTGCCGAGAGTTCCACACGCGGACTCCTCCCCTCGCAGAGAACGCTTGCTTTGCTCGCGCCATGCCGCGCCTGGTCAAACCCATTTCTCTGGAAGGATTTCTACTTCGTGTCTGGCGGGATTGTCTGGCTGGTCATCCGGACAATTCTCTGCCTGGCCATCTACGTGCTTGCCTTGATCTATGTTAAGGCTATCGGGCTGGCAAACGCCGAGGTCTCGGCCTTTCAGGTGTTTCTGTCATTGGGGATTTCCATTGAAGCCGCAAGAATGATGTCTCGATCAATGAATGACGAAATTCGCGGGCAGACTCTGTCCGCACTATTGATGCTGCCTCGGCACCCGGCATACGTGATCTATTCGAAGCTCGCCGGTGCGTTGTTCGGGATACTGCCGATGATGATCGTCAGTTTGCTGATCATTATGACGACATCTCAAGGTGCCGAAAATTTCTTCGTACTGGCCAGGCTCGATGCAATTTTCCTGCTGCTGACCATGTTTGTATTTCCCTCCTATTTTGCAATCATTCTGGCGGTCTACTTCCGATGGGGAGCTGTCCCTCTGGGATTCGCGATGTCGATAGCATTCCACGCGTTCGTGCATACAGTCTTAGCCCTGACGGCTTTCTATGCGGTGATGCCGGCTCTCAGCCTATTCCTGTTTTTCGCCGCTCCACTCAGCGTACACTTTTCGTTGTTGTCGAGAATTCGAAAACTCGGCGAAAGCGGCTAGTGCTGCTCCAACGCAAAAACGCGACGCTAGATTCATAGCAGCGATTGCCAGAACGTATGAGAAGGATCGGTCTGTCCAAGCTCTGGCGAGCATCACTACCCAAACATTTTTGTGGATGAATCTCACTCAGTTACCCGACATCGAACAGAATCATGCTCATCGGAATCTTCGCAGACAGTCACGACCACCTGGATCACATTCGGCGCGCCGTCCAGATATTCAATGAGGCCGGATGTGAACTGGTTGTTTTTGCAGGTGATCTGGTTTCGTCATTTGCCGTTCCACCTCTGCGAGAATTGAAGTGTAAGGTGATCGCATGTTACGGCGACAACGAAGGGAACAAGATCGGCGTCGCCGCCGGGATGAAGATCATTGGCACAATGGGCGAGCCCCCATTTTCCTTTAAAACGCCAGATGGCCGGCGAATCGTACTGACTCACATGGACCGTTCTCTGCGCGAATTGGAGGGCGAATTCGACGTCGCCATTTATGCCCATACGCACAAGCCCAGTATCACGCATGACGCACAGGGACGGCTGTTCATCAATCCAGGCGAAACCAGTGGCTGGTCCTATGGGCACCCGTCCGTGGCCTTGCTCGAAACCTCGACGCTGCAGGCCCGAATTGTCGAACTGACAGACGGGTAACCCAATACCGATGTTTGGAAATACCATCCCGCTCGCTCTATCGCAGCAATGGCGACGCATTCGGTTTTGGCTGTTTGCGGCGAATAGGGCCAGTAGTTCATCCAGCCAGACCTTCGCGTTACTGGTTGCCCGTTTACCGTCAGATTCCGCCAGTTTCACTCTCGCTGGAAGAGTGCTTCTTCGATACTATGATATCGTATCGCTGAAGTTCGATGGGTTCGGGCGAGGGGTTGGGTATGAATCGTTCACACCGTGGGCTGCATGCGG
>CAIWEX010000529.1 GCA_903911795.1 uncultured Schlesneria sp. | reverse complement strand
TCCCCCGTCGCCTGCTATCCACTCCGCCCCAGGCACCTGCGGCGACAGGCCTGCTGCAATTCGAGCTTTTGATTCATCGATCGGAACCGGGCCGAATCCCCCTGCCAGTTGGCCATCGTGTCCTTTTCCCGTTTCATCCCGGATCACATCTGCGGACAAGGCATCGAGTTTCCAGTGAGCCAGCAGCGCGTCCCCATTGAACTGTGCGACCTTGGCAACATCGTCGTCTGCCAGATGACTTTGAATGAAGCGGACATCGGCCAGTTGTCCGACGAAAAACGTCGGATCAGGAAAGTCAGGAGAAGTGAATCCCAGGCGAATGGTTTGCTTGTCAGCCTTTCCGTTCGGTTTCAGTCTCCCCTGCCCGTCCAGCTTTCCATCTACGTAAAACCGTACGTCCCCAGTTTGATGTTGCCAGGTCATGGCGACATCGTGCCACCGATCGTCAGCGATATTCGCCTTTCCGGTGACAGCACCGACCCAGCCGACATCAAACGCCAGTCGCCCACCGCGAACAAAGAACGACTTCCCATCTGGAGCCCACTTCCCTTCCACCGGAGCTTGACACAGGATCGTCCCACCCGCCTTGGTTTTCACACGAGCGGTGATCGAGTAGTCCTTGGTCGTCAGATTAAAATCATCAGACTTCTTCACCGCGATACGCGATTTCCCGCTGAATGAAGGTGACACAGGTGAAGCTTCGACGGGCTTGGATGCTGTGGCAAGTACTGCAATCGGGTTCGCCCCGCGATCTGATCCATCAACGCCGATCTTCTCCAATTTTGCATTCTTCGATGGATGAGTCGCCACCTTGAGCAACATTGGACGCGGGCGAGAACCGATCTGAAAGGTCCGCGTAAACACCGGGGCACCGTCAGACGTCGACGCGGTATCCCCCTTCGCTGAGATCCCGCTACCCGCCACAACACCCGGCATTTCCAGCACTTTTACAGACCCTACGGTGTAGGACACAATCACCTGGTCGCCATATTGGTACAGGCCTCGATACTGACCCCATTCACGAGGGAGCGGGCCATATCGTCGTTGATCCCGGCCGACGATCCGCACATCGTCAAACGAACCGGTTTCAGGATGTCCCCAGCCAGGTCCATTTAGATTCGCAAACTGAACGACACCGGCAACGCGCGGGTGAATCTGATGCCGCCCGTCAAAGTTGATCCCATGCCAGTCAATGAAATTGGGAACATCCGGCGACGATTTTCCATCCCCTCTCTCACTGCTCCAGGCTGCCGCAACGCGCAACGTGTCGTGATCAAAGACCTGCCAATGCTTCCCGCGTGAGACCCCACCTGGACCTGGGTCCAGCCGTGTCGCAATCCCCTTGTAAGCGAAATTCGATCCATCGGCTCCCGTCTCATACGTCCCGATCAGGTACGGACCGTAGTTCATCAATGACCAGGGTTCGACATTCGATGGTGCCGGACCGCGTGTGGTCCCCTTCGGCAGGCCTGCCACATAGCCCCCATCAATTAGCGCGTACTGCGTCGGATTGTGAGGCTTCAAGTACGTTTCGCGGATGTAGTGAATGACGTCGTACTTCTGCTGAGGGACCATCCATGTCTGAGGTGCCATCAGACCAAATCCGTGCGTCAGCGTCTGATACATCCGATAGGGATCGTGCCCGTTCTTGAATTTGCCTTCGGCAAACTTCAGCGATGTTGGCAGTGAACCGGGTTGATCCTTTGTCCCATGGCAGTTGATGCACAACCGGTTATAGATCGCTTCGCCACGCTGAAACGACTTCGCATCCAGGTCTCGCAGAATCCCGGCATGATCAATCTGCTTCTCGTACTCGGGCAATACAAATGCAAACAGCGACGGTGGCGGCTGCAACTGGCGAGATCGAGCGGCCCCTCCTTCGGCAATTTCAATCAGATAGCGAGCCAGATCGAGGAACTGCTGGCGATTGGCGAGAACATTCACCTGCCCTGCCGGCATGATCGAAGTCTTGCTATTCGTACGTTCTTCAATATCCGCTTTGGGAATCGACAGCGTTTCACCGATCCGTGCGACATCGCGCAGCACCAGCTTGTCTGTGGTCTCTTCAACGAACAGCCCGGTCACAGTCTTACCGTCCGCCAGGTGCACAACGACAGGTTCAAATCCTTTACGCAATACCTTCGATGGATCGAGGACCGATTCCACGATCGATTCGGCCGTCGTGTTGGGTTCAGGCCGAGTCAGATCAGGTCCCAGCAGACCATCGGTCGGTTTCGGAGGAGGCGTCAGTCCGCTCCCAGTCCCCGCAGGAGTCTGTCCCACCGAGTGGCATTTTGCACAGGCGAGAAACGGCTGATGAAAGACAATCGCCCCCCGTTGAGGATCCCCCTCCTTACGAGCCGCAGCAACCAGAGCCTTCGCCCCTTCAGCAGTCAATTGATCCTGCAGCGGCGAGGCCTGCCCCCACACCGAGGAACTCGCCAGCAATAAGGCAACAACAAACGCAAAGCGAACCATGAAGACACCGATGATCAAGACGGGTGAATGCCAAAAGATGCTTCCGAAGTCTAACGCATGACGAATCACTTCGAAACATAATCGTGCCATTGAGGAAACGCGATTCCGGCTCCCGCGTGCCCATGTGTGCTCCAAAGGGGCATCGCATACCAGCCCGGGGTGAAACCCCGGGATCAGAATTGATGAATCGTTCGCGTTCTGAAGGACCGCCGAATCAGGG
>CAIWEX010000528.1 GCA_903911795.1 uncultured Schlesneria sp. | reverse complement strand
CAGCAGTCTTCTTTTTCTTGTGCGGCGTGGTCTGCCAGAATGGTTTCGTCAGATACGCCAACCGAACCGATCCGACGATCCCCAGCACGAACACGAAGACGCCAAGCACGGGATCCCAGGCTTTGTTTGCCGCGACGGCGTCATGGACCGCCGCATACGGAACAAGTTGCTCACCATTTCGTTCGATCTGCCAGACCCAGCGATTCGCCTTGGCGTCCGTCCAGATCGAAATGGTTTCGCCCGATCGCAGTGTTGTCGGCAACGTGTCAGCGTTCGGAAACCAATCCAGGTACTTATACCGCTCGCGGTCAATAACCAGCACTGGATACTCTTTGTCGCGACGGATCCCCGTTTCCAGTTTGACTGTTCCCGTCACCTTTTGTAATGACTCCAACGGAGTCGGTCGGGAATACAGGTAGGATCTCACGAGCAGTGACACCCCGGCAATCAGACAGCCGACCGCAATCACAGCGACCCGCAGCAAGGTCTTAATTTTGACGTCAGGTTCGGAATAGGCCATCGGTACGTTCCGTCGGAGAAGTCAGTACGCGGCGGGGACCACTTCAGAGACATCAACTCATTGATTTGGCACCTGTGGGTTGTAACCGTGGATGGCCTGCCTGATGACCATGATCATAGCCTGAATTCAACCCACAGAATACAGATTCCTCACCATCCCGCATTCGTTTTTCCAAGCAGCAAAGTTCCAAATCGTCGAACATCCTCGCTTGCTGCAACGGATTCGCAAAGTATTCTGCGAGTGGCGTCTTTCCACTTCTGCGAAAGCAGACAATCGTCGAATAATTGTGAAAACGCGTTGACCTCGGAGTTGGCGGCAGCAATCAAATCTCGAGTGATTTGAGGATCGCATTTGTTGAGCAATACGGATAGCAGCAGGACTGCAACGGCAAAATAAGGACGATTCCATTAATCGAGCCGACGATATTCCATGCGCCAGCGGAGAAATTGAAGTGTTGCGACTGTCGTTTCTTCACCCAGTTTGATCGCGCTGTCGACAAGTTGAATAATCGTGGATCCTTCGCCATTGAAATATCCGTCGTTTTCGGGTTCGGCCGCGGCACGAATGAGAATTGCACATGAAAGCAATCGCATCCAGTGGTCGCGAGTTGCAGGCGATCCCGATTCTGAGCTCGGATCTTCCGGTTCAGTCCATCGAGTCAGTTCAAGAACCTCTTTCGGCTTCCATTTCATGGGGACATACATCTGGCCCGCCTTAATGGCGAGTAGGCCCTGCAGGTGAGCATCAGAATCCATCCCATAGTCCGCTTCTGCGATCTCACGGAGCATGGAATCGTCAACTCGCCGAAAAGCAAGATCGAGGAGCGGGGCCTTTGTCGGCTCGAAATACCTCATGGTCTCTGCTGCCATCTTCAGTTGCTTTGCTGGCAAGTCTCGTTCAAAAAGACGGAAGAGGAGACCTTCGGTCGTCGGTTTCGGCGGGGTCGGAGACCCGCGCCGAACAAAGGCGAGATTCTGACGTTCGAACGCAATTACTTTGGTGGCTGGCTGCTGAGTTGGACCAGCGATTCAAGAGCACGGGCTCGCTGAATCTCAGTCAACTTCAGATAGCGGTGTTTGCCATCGGCCTTCGGTTCGAATGTCGTAAAGCCATCCTTTTCAACGATGACTCGACCCGGTGCCGAAAGATCAAAGTAACCGCGATCTGGATGTACCGCGTACAAGACGCTGGTCAAGTCCCAGGTTGGACGATTGTGCGGCGGCTTTTCGTAGCGGCGATAGGCTTCGGCCAGCGGATGGTCGGCAACGTACCCATAGTCTTTAATGATGCTTTCTGAAGGATAGGGCAAGGCAATCCCGATCTCAAATCCACTCCAAACGACATCCGTTGGCCATTCATCCGCCAGCTTTCGGCAGTTTTCAATGTCCTGAACGACGTTGTATTCGCAATAGTGCTTGTTATCACCGATCGCCGTGAATGCTCCGGCCATGATGGAAAGGAGCTTTACCTTTTGCCGAATCAGATCCATTCCCGACAGCGGCGAAGCGGCATCTGGCTTCGAATCAATGAGCCTTGCCAGGTTCGTGGAAAACCCAACCTGGGCGATGCTTACGGAACCATCGGGCTGCGCTGCCAATGTCTTGCGAAGCAGTGAAACGGCTTCAGGAGCATCTTTGCTGGCGAGCAGGTCGTGCGGATACCGGAAAGCGTCTCCCTTTTTCTCGGCAGCCATCGGCAGGAACTTGCCGGGTTCTGGCGTCTTTCCCGGCCGAACGACCCCAATCGGAGTGTCAGGCCGACCATAGAAGGTATTGATGGCATCGACGAATGGACCGGCCAGTTCACTATCCTTGGTGATGGTGACTGCCAGAAGGCGACAGGCTCCGCGCGATTCCAGCGAATGAATCATCCCCTGTGCCAGGACGTCGTCAACATCGTTTCCGATATCCGTATCGAAAATTAATCGCACGGGTTCGGCCGCACCGAGACCATTCGGCGATAATGGAACGGCGAGCGAGCAGGCGATGACCATGAGAACAGAAAAACGACAATCCGGCAGCAGCATGACAGTTCCTTCAAAGGGATGCTTCGGGCGCAAGTAGAGTGTTACGAACGCCATCCAGCATCCGAAGTGAAACCGCCTGCAACAGGTTTGTCAAACATAGGTGATGTGCGATTGGTGGCCCTGCCCTGTTTGCGATGCAATCGCGGTACATCCCCGGCGCTTTGGATGGGACGCAAATGTCTGTTGCTGAATATGTTGCGGAAATCCGCAGCCCGCAGGTCAGGGAGGCAGATCGATCTTCTCGCGTTTGGCGGCCTATGATAAAACAGGGACCTCCCGAACTTACCCATGAATTGAATTGTCCCAAGATCAGACTCGAGAAGTTGAGCGCCTTCGGCGCGTCCTGCCGAAACGTTTCGTTTTCGCGGTCGCCATCCTGGGATTTCGCAATTTGTTTTGAAATGAGAATGCCGTGTGGTCTTTAACCGGTGCGAAGCGGGCGATTGTGATCGCCGGCTGCCTGGCTGCCGCCTATACCCAACTGACAACGTCGCCCGCGACGATTCGCTATCTGCGTTCCATCGGCGGCAATGAACTGCATATCGGTATCTTGGGCGCACTCCCGACGCTGATGTTGTTCATGCAATTCATTTCAGGAGTTGTCGTCAATCACTTGCGGCATCGCCGGCGCCTGTGGTTCTGGGCCGCCATGACGCACCGTCTGCTATTACTGCCGACAGCTCTCGGCCCGTGGTTGTTTCCTGGCATGTCCTCCGAGTTCTGGGTGGTGACATTACTGGTGACGACGGCGATGAATCAGGCACTGCTCCATTTCAGCTCGCCGCTGTGGCTCAGTTGGATGGGCGATTATTTGCCTCATGAAGGACTCAGCCATTTCTGGGGACATCGCCAGTTCTGGATGCAGATTACCGCGGCAGCATCGTTGGCGGTCGCGGCCTTTCTGCTCTTTAAGACGGAACTCGGCATTGAAGCCGGTTATGCCGTGTTGACGTGCATTGGCACGCTTTGCGGGGTACTGGATCTGCTGTTGTTTCATCGCATTTATGAACCGGAAGTGACTCAGGTTCCGAGTCCTCGCTTGCGGCAGGTCTTGAGTGCGCCGTTTCGAAACAAGGACTTTCGCCGCTACATCCGGTTCATGTGCTATTGGAATTTCGCCGCCATGGCGGGGGCTCCGTTTATCAGCTTGTATCTGCTGGAAGAGGTGCAGATGGACCTGTTCCGAGTTCTGTTGTTGTGGACCATTTCGTGGGTCGGCGGAGCGATGTTTTCGCGGACCCTCGGCTACTGGGCTGATCGGTACGGGACTCGCCCGGTGCTGGTGATTTGCGTCGCTTCAAAGTCCGCAAACATGCTGGCTTTGTTACTGACACCGCACAATCCCGACATTGCCTTCTGGGTGCTGGCTCCGTTCTTCATGCTGGATGCCGCTCAAAATGCAGGGATTCTGATCGCCAACAACGGCTTCATGATCAAGCATTCGCCGACAGAAAACCGGACAATGTATATCGCGGCGACCCAGGCACTGGCGGGGATCGTTGGCGGAGTCACCTCGATCGCTGCCGGATGGATCATGACACAACTGGCGGGGCGGACATGGAATGTGGGGGGATTCGTCATGAGTCACTTCCAGATGATGTTTGCCGCGAGCATCCTGCTGCGGTGGTTTGCACTGCTGCTGGTACAGTCGGTCCGCGAACCGAATTCGCATCCTACGATGACTCTGGTCGCGGATGTCGTGGAATCGATTTCGCGGCGCGGGATCTTTCTCTCGGCGGGAATCAATGATGACGTTCCCGCGGAAATCGCTATCAGCGAACCGGAATCGCCTAGATCGACGTCAGTTCCTCCACCGCGATTTGTCGAGAAAACACGCTCTCGCAGTGTGACTCGGCCGTCGTGAGAATTCGTTGGGCGAGTCGATTTTGTCGCAACGGGAATCGCTTCGTTCCATGTCATCAGTGTTTTCCGTGCTCGCTTCATGGGTCCAAATCGACAGGGTGGCCGGGCGTACCCGCTTCGGGGAAGCCCCCGTTCAAAATCATTCCGTTTCGGGGGCTTCTGCAAAGCCAGTGCGCCCCCGCCACCCAAACTCTAGCACGGCCTCGAAAAATGACTCCTCATCCTCAGAGGAGTCGACGCCGAGAGACAAAGAGGTGGGTAACATTGAATCCACCCTACATTGAAAAAAACCATCGCCCTGTCATAAGCAGCAATCCACGTTGAAATGATTTGACGCTTTCCGCTATCCTCGCGGCTCTCGACCTGTGGAGTCGTTCCAACCCAATACGATACGTTGAAATCACAATGGCACCAAAAACCGCAATCACACCGACCCGTTCCGAAAACTATGCCGAATGGTATCAGCAAGTTGTGAAAGCCGCCGATCTGGCGGAAGTGTCGCCTGTTCGCGGATGCATGGTGATCAAGCCCTGGGGCTGTGCTCTCTGGGAAAACATTCATCGAGTTCTCGATGGAATGTTTCAGGAAACCGGGCACGAAAATGCCTATTTCCCACTGTTCATTCCCATCAGCTTCCTGCAGTCTGAAGCGGATCACGTCGACGGGTTTGCCAAAGAGTGCGCTGTCGTCACGCATCATCGTCTGACAATGAACTCTGAAGGGAAACTCGTTCCCGACGGATTGCTGGAAGAACCGCTGATTGTCCGGCCGACGAGCGAAACGATCATCGGTGCGACATACGCCAAGTGGGTCCAGTCGTACCGCGACCTGCCCATCAAGATCAATCAATGGGCCAACGTTGTTCGCTGGGAAATGCGACCTCGCGTCTTCCTGCGAACGGCAGAATTCCTCTGGCAGGAAGGGCACACGGCTCACGCTACGGAAGCTGAAGCTCGTGAAGAAACGCACACGATGCTGAAGACGTACGAGCGATTCGCCCGGGACTATATGGCGATGCCGGTGGTCTGCGGTGAGAAACCGAGTGGTGAACGCTTCCCCGGTGCTGTTGCGACATATTCCATCGAAGCGATGATGCAGGATCGTAAAGCATTGCAGGCCGGAACGTCACATTTCCTCGGGCAGAATTTCGCCAAGGCCCAGGGAATCAAGTTCCAGGATCGTGATACTCAGGAGAAATTTGCCTGGACGACGTCATGGGGCGTTTCCACGCGGTTGATCGGTGCCCTGATCATGACGCACAGCGATGACAACGGACTCGTTCTTCCTCCGCGCCTGGCTCCAAAGCATGTGGCCATCGTTCCGATCTACAAGAACGACGCCGAAAAAGAAGGTGTCATCCAGTATGCAAACCGGATTCGCAGCCTGTTGATGGCCGAACGCTACGAAGGTGAGACGATTCGAGTCACGATCGATGACCGCGACATGCGGTTCGGTGATCGAGCCTGGTACCAGGTCAAGCACGGGGTTCCATTGCGAGTGGAAGTTGGGCCGAAGGAAGTTGAGGCCGGGACCGCCACTGTCTTCCGGCGTAATACGCTCGCGAAGGAAAACATGACGGTCGAACAACTCGTCGCGACTGCCGCGACGCAGTTGCAGACGATTCAGCGGGAATTGTTCGAGACAGCCGAAAAGTTCCTCAAGGCGAATTCCGTACGAGTCCAGACGCGTGATGAACTGCTGGCCTTCCTGGGTGATTCCGACGAAGGCTCGATGGAAAACGGTGGGTTCGCCTATGCCCACTTCTGCGACAAGCCTGAAATGTACGAATGGCTGAAGCAGCATCGTCTGACGGTACGTTGTGCCCCGCTGGATGAACCGAAGACGCCAGGTAAGTGTGTCTTTTCGGGCGAGGATACTGACACCGTCGGCGTATTTGCGAAGTCCTATTGAGACAGGTTACGACACGTCCCCGACCAGTTCGCGGATGGGCTCGCCGTTTTCGACGAGATACAACGGTCGTCCGGCCCGATCAGGAAACGACGTGGTTCGTCCATCGATGCCGAGATGATGGTAGATCGTGGCTGCGACGTCTTCCGGAGACAGCGGGCGTTCCGCGACGTAGGCACCATGTTCGTCGGAGGCACCGACGGTGATTCCTTGTCGCAGGGAACCGCCACCCATGGCGACGCTGAATGTATGTCCCCAGTGATCGCGACCGGCGGCATCGTTCATTCGCGGAGTGCGACCGAATTCGCCCATGGCGACAATCATGGTCCGCTCGTACAGACCTCGATCCACCAGGTCTCGCACGAGCGCCGCCATGGCACAGTCAAACGGTGGTAACAGCAGCTTGGCACCTTCAGCCGTGGCGTAGCGGTTGGCAGTGCCATGATGGTCCCACGGCTGTGTGTTTACTGTGACGAACGTCACGCCTCGTTCGACCAGTCGACGTGCCAGTAGGGCACTCTGGCCGAATTCGTGTCGACCGTAGGAATCGCGCACAGCTTCTGATTCGGCCGTGATATCAAACGCTTCACGGACTCGTTCACTGGTGAGAAGATCGAATGCCGCGTGATAGTGACCATCCATGTCGCGCATGGACTGTTCAACCTGGCGTAGTTGACGATCCATCGTTGTCAGCAGCGATTGACGATCTCGCAACCGATCGAATGTCAGTCCGCCTGCCAGCGTCAAGTCTCGCACACGGTAGCTGGCGGAATTGGGGTCAGAATTGACCACGAACGGGTTCGCGGCTCCCCCCAAATAAGTGGCGTAGTGAAAGAGATTATCCGTTCCGCCACGCAGATGCGGCGCGGCCGCGTATGCCGGCATACCACTCACGTTGGGGCCTCGAACGGCGGCGACCGCAGATCCCAGCGAAGGACGGCGCTGAATCGCGTTGTCTGGTTTATTGAAATCCGGACCTTCAAAGCCGGTAAGCATCCAGTGATTCCCCTTGGTGTGATCTCCACTGCCATGTCGGACGCTACGACAAATGGCGAGTTTGTCCATCACCTGAGCGGACTTCGGCAGCATGTCACTGAACAGGATTCCCGGGACATTTGTCTGGATCGCTCCGAATGGTCCGCGGTATTGATCGACCGCCTTGGGTTTGGGATCCCACGTTTCATGATGGCCAGGCCCGCCACTCATCCAGAGCAGGATAACACTCGTTCCAGCCGCTCCGGACCGAAACGATTTGCCTGCCGCCAGAGCCCTGCTCTGCAGGAATTGAGGAAGCGAGAGTCCGCCGAGTCCCAGCATTCCGGCCTGGACGAAATTGCGGCGCGACCAACCTTCGCAATCCGTTCCCGATTGTCCTGTGACTCTGAACATCGTTTTCTTGCTTTCTCCAGAAACTCCCAGCCACCGATTACGATTGCGAAATTCGTGATTCCCACGTCAGGACGCAATTATCAAATCCGACCATCAGCCGGAACGCGCGAGCGTCCGGTTCCGGCTGTTGTGGCCATCGCAGTACCCGGTCACCCAATTCGTACGTGATGACTTCACATCAGAATATCGTCCGAATCCGCAAAACATCAACAGCAGTTGATGTCACCCGTACGGTTATCCGCCATAATTTGGTACATTTCAGCACTGCCGTGATCCAGAATCTGCGGACCCACGTTCTGCATCTCAGATTTGCGTGACGATTGTTTTGATCGAACCCTGCAGCCCGCTGCTGGAGACATAACACGCCATGTCGAATGATCGACAGTTCCTGGCCGCCTTAACGAGTGATCAGCAAGCACTTTGGCACAGGCTTAATGAGTTCCCATGGAACCCCAATTCGGCAGAGAAGCCGTTTTCTGCTCGCCTGGCAGCGGAGATGGGTTGGACTGCGGAGTTCACTGAGAGAGTACTACAGGAATATCTGCGGTTTGTATTCCTGACGGCCGTGGCCGGTCATGCGGTCTGTCCGTCTGAGGACGTTGATGCCGTCTGGCATCAACACCTCACTTTTAGCAAATCCTACTGGGAGGATCTGTGTCAGAAGACCCTGCGTTCCACGTTACACCACAACCCGACTGCCGGAGGAACCGCAGAGCTTCAAAAGCACTGGGCGATGTATCGCCAGACACTGTTGAGTTACCATCGGGTGTTTGGCACTTCCCCTCCCGGCGACATCTGGCCGCCAGCGTTTGAACGATTTGATCCGCAATCGCGAGTGCGGACCGTGAACGCGCGGGATCATTGGATTATTCGCAAGCCAGGCTGGTGGCCTCGTTCATTCGGGTGCCGAAAACTCGCTCTGGCATTTGTCCCGATCATGGCCGTGGGACTCGGTCCTTTTGACTGGGCTGGTCCCGGATTTCTCGGTATGTATGCGGTTCTTTATGTCATTTTCCTCAATGGCTCAATGAACTTCCGCAGGTACCAGCGCGACGTGCCGACAGTCGGAGACCCAGAGTTGACGGCAGAAGAAATTGCCTGTCTGTCATTTGGACGTCCCGCAGTCGTCAATGTTACTGTCGCCCGAATGCTTCAGGCACAGCAGCTCATTTCAAAGCCATTTAAAGGGTGGCTGATTTCATCGAACGGTGCGCGGGTGAGGTTTTCGGCAGGTGAAAATGTTCCTGCCGCAGACGACAAGTTCGCGACTGCGATCTATGCCTCGGTTCAGGCTTCGGACAAAACACTCGTTGAATTACACGCCGTTCTTGCTCACGAGACGGAAGCGATTGACGAACGCCTGCAAGCTTATGGCTACGTGGTTGATTCCGAACGTCAGTTTTCAGCGCGTGTGGTCCCATTCCTCGTGATGGTATTGCTGCTCATCACGGGTTCGGTGAAAGTGATGATCGGGATTGAGCGAATGCGGGCGGTTGAACTGCTGGTTGCCTGCTGTGTCGTGACATTGATCACGGCCCTGGCGATGTTGACGTCGGTTCGTCGTTCATTGTCTGGCGATCGATTATTGGAGTCATTGAAATCGCTTCACAGCAATCTCAAGTCAGGTGGCCCCGCGAATCTGTCGCACCATGATGTGGCTCTGAGTGCCGCATTGTTTGGCGCAACCGCCCTGCACGGACCTGCGTTTGATGACTTGAAGACCGCATGGAAGGCAGCGACCCACGGGGGTAGTGGTGGATCAGGAGATTGCAGTGGAGTTGGATGCGGAGGCGGAGGCGGAGGTGGAGGTGGAGGTGGAGGTGGAGGTGGAGGTGGTTGTGGCGGCGGATGTGGGGGAGGTGGTGGTGGATGCGGGGGTTGTAGTTAGTTAAGTAATCCAGTATCAGCCAAAGTCTCTTTTTTCGTCGTCTTGTGGGAAAATGTTGGAAATTGTCCCGCGTCGTTGGTGGTCGCGTTCGTAGGATCGTTTCAAAGTGATTGGCTGCGGCGGCGAAAAAACTCTATTCCGGAAGGTGAATTCATGCGCAGCATAGTGACGTGGGCGTCGGCAGGAATGATTGTGGCCGTTCTTGGTCTTTCCTTCACGTCGGCCGAGGCTCAGTGGGGATCGATCAAGGGTACGGTCCTTGCCGAAGGCAATCTGGTCCCTTTGCCCCCATTGATTGCGAAGGGCCAGTCCACAAGGGATTTGGAGGTCTGCGCTGCTGAGATGGTTCCTGATGAGTCAAAGGTCATTGACAGAGATACCAGAGGACTCGCGAATGTTGCGATCTGGGTGGCAACCAAGCCCGCCAAGATTCATCCAAACCTTGAAAAATCAGCAAAGGGAACTGACGTACACCAGAAAGGGTGTCGGTTCATTCCACACATCCTGTCCGTTCGAACCGATCAGGTGGTGAATGTGTTTTGTGACGATGGCATCGCTCATATTACTCACACTTTCCCGCGAGTAAACAGGCCTGAAAGTTTTGTCCTCGGGCTCAGAGCCATTGTTGGTGACAAGATTAAAGAAGCTGAAATCAAGTATCTAAAGCAAAAGGAAAAGTTTCCAATCAAAGTCACGTGCGACATTCATCCCTGGATGGAAGCCTACTGGGTCGTCCTTGATCATCCGTATGTGGCGATCACGAACGAAAAAGGTGAGTTCGAAATCGCAGATCTGCCGGTTGGCGAGCACGAAATCAAGGTTTGGCAAGAGAAAATCGGATGGGTCGTGCAGACGAAGATGGTCATTGTGAAGGAAGGCGTCAACGAGATTCCCACGATCACGGCGACCTTCGAATGATCCGGTCAGTTCTCATTTCAAACGCGTCCAACATCCGTCGACCGACTCGTGGCGCGTTAGTAGCAACGACTGTTGAACTTTGCCGATACAGGTTGAGATCGTCGTACGTCATGCGCAACGTACGTCGACGGTGACGTACGTTGTGCCAGAGGAGTCAATCATCCTCACGCCTTGGGGCGCCCAAACGCCATGACCCACAATGCCCGCTGTGTATCGCGCGTCAGCGTGAACATCGTCGGAATCAGGAACAGCGTAAAGACTGTCGAGACGACCAGTCCCGCCAGTACGACGGCACCTAGTCCGCGATAGAGTTCGCTGCCTGCTCCGGGGAACAAGACTAGCGGCAGCAATCCCAGGACCGTTGTTACCGTTGTCATCAACATCGGTCGCAATCGGGACCGGACGGCTTCGATGACCGCTTCCCGGTCGGTCATCCCCTGCTGGCGGATCAGATGCAGAGCCTGATCGACGATCAGAATCGCGTTGTTCACCACGGTTCCGATCAGGATCACGAAGCCGAGCATTGTTAGAACATCCAGCATCTGCGGAGGCTGGCCCAGCAGCTTCAGGTAATAGTTGAGCAACACCAGGCCACCGAGGCCACCGACTGCGCCGAGCGGCACGCTGAAGATGATGATGAACGGATAGACCCATGATTCGTAGAGTGCCGCCATCAACAGGTAGGTGATCAGCAGAGCCAGAATCACGTTGAATTGCAGCGCCTTCCATGTTTCACGCAGCTTGTCTGCCGTACCTGCCAGCACGATTCGGTAGCCCCCTTCGAGTTGACCGGAATTGGTGAGTGGATCGACGATTTGCGTCTGAATGATCCTCATCGCCTCTTCCAGCGGGACTTGTGGTGGAGGCGACACTTGAATCGTGATAGCACGCTCACGCTCACGATGGTTCACCTGTTCCGGGCCGCTTGCCAAGAGAACATCCGCCAAGGCAGCGAGTGGGACAAGTTGCCCGGATGGTGTCGCAATCGGCAGATTGGCGACGTCCTGAGTTTTCTGCGTGAAGTCGCTACGACCGCGAATTGTCAGGTCAATCTTGTCGCCATCAAGAAAATAGTCTCCCGCATATGCACCGTCGACGAGTGCATCAACGGTATATCCCAGTTCCGCAGCACTCATTCCCATTTCTGCCGACTGCATCAGCATTGGCTTCACGTGCAATTCGGGACTCGAAAGATCCAGGCTGGGGATCGGACGTGCCTGGCAGTTTGGAATCAGGGCAAAAATTGGCTTCAAAAGCTGTTGCGGCATACTCGGCTGATCACCACCAAGGATTCGTCCGCCGAACTGGACCAGTTTGGTCAATTCAGGCCCGGTAATTTCAATGTCGATCGACCGACCGGCTGTCAGCCCCTGCGAGAACAGACTGGATTGAAAGACGACGGCGAACGTTCCCGGGATCTTGGAGCCGACACCGCGGATGATCGGAATCAATTCCGCCGCACGCGTGGCATCGGAGGCACGAGCCCCGATAAAGACGGCTTTTCCTCGTGCGACGAAGAACAGGTCGGCGATGATCGGCGTCGTCATTTTCCTGGCTTCTTCACTGCCGGGGTCAACGTCCCAATAGGGCTTCAGGTCTCGTTCCACCTGCTGCCCCATTTCGGTCAGTGTATCCATGTTATAACCTGGAGGTGGAATCAGGATTGCGAAGACAAGATTCCGGTTTCCGTTTGGCAGGTATTCCATAGAGGGCCACCACAACCATGTCAGGCCTACGCAGGCCGCCAGCATCAGTGCCACGGTTAACAGCCGAGTCACGACGTGAAGCTGGATGAATCGATTGAGTGCCGTGACGCCGTTCAATCCCAAGTTTCCCAAGGATTCAATCAACCAGACTATGCCTGTTGACGTGAGCTGCATTGGAGCGGCCGAACTGCCACCCGTAATTGCGTGATTTACCTTTTCGGTATTAATCGCGCCTGAGGAACCGTCGCTTCGTTTGCCGAGGATGCGGACTGCGGCGGGAGGGATGACGACGATAGCGACGATGACCGACAAACCGACGGCACCCGAGATGGCCAGTGCGATATCGCGGAACAACTGCCCCGCTTCTTCCTGAACGAAGATGACTGGCAGGAAGACTGCGACCGTCGTCAGTGTTGAGGCTAGGATCGCTCCCCAGACTTCTTCAGTCCCGCGTACCGTGGCTTCGAGTGCCGATTCTCCCTGTTCCCATCGACTGTAGATATTTTCCAACACAACGATCGCGTTGTCGACCAGCATCCCCACGGCAAACGCCAGGCCAGCCAGGCTGATGACGTTCAAGGATCGTCCCAGCAGTGCCATGATCAGAAAGGTGCCGATGATCGATGTCGGAATGGCCAGGCCGATGATCAGTGCCCCGCGGGCGTACCACAGGCCGGACACCACGATCAATGCCAGGCAGGCGGCGAAGTAGTAGGGATGGATATAGACCGCAGCCAGGCCGGATAACAGGATCAAGGGTGCGATAATCAGGGTGCGACGGTTCAAGTGCAGAAAGATCATCAGCACGACCATCGTCAGTGCCCCGCCGAGGAAGATGTTTTCCCGGACGAGATTGATGGCGGAGTGGATATATTCTGTTTCGTCGTAAACCTGCGTGAGTTCCAGGCCTCGTCGTTTCAGCAGGTTGTCGTTCAGATTCGCATTTGTGGCACGCAGCCCGTCCATCACATCCAGCACGTTCGCATTGTTTTCTCGCAGGACGCGAACGGCGATACTGTCGGAGCCAAATCGGCGAACCAGTCCGTCCGGTTTGCGAAATCCTTCTTCGACCTCAGCCACATCGGAAACATAAACAGGCTTCCCGTTTCGGACGGCCAGCAACTGTCGTTCAACCTGTTCCTTGGACCGAAACTGATTCAGCGTCCGAACAACCCAGCGTCGCTTCCCTTCCCAGAAGTCTCCCCCGGATGTGTCCTTGTTCTGACCTCGCAGGGAATTGCGGACATCGTAGACGGTCAATTGGCGAGCAGCCAATTCTTCCGGATGAACAACGACTTGAAGTTCGTCGATCAGCCCCCCAATGACGTCCGCGTTGGCAACGCCGGGGACTCGCTCAAAGGCCGATTCGATGTAGTCTTCTGCAAACCGACGCAACTTGGTCACTTCGAGATTTGGAGGGAGCAGCGTCGCGGCTGCCGGGTGTTCTTTGACGAGTTCCCGCAGGCGATACATCCGGACACCACTGCTGGCGGCACTCAGTACCTTTTCGAAGGGCGTCTTCAATTCCGGATGCTTTTTGAGGAACTCGTCAATTTCTCCATCTGACGGGGGCCGCAATGTCATCACAAACCAAGCGATGGGCTGGTTGGATGAGTTCGACGTACTGATCACGGGCTGGTCGGCGTTTTCGGGATAAGCGGTGACCTGCTGCAGTCGGCTGTTGACCTTCAACAGCGCCTCATCCATATCCGTCCCGACGGCGAATTCCAGGGTGATCGTCCCGACGGAGTCCGTACTTTCGGACGAAAGCTTGGTGATCCCTTCAACGCTCTTGAGTGCTTCTTCCTGTTCGCGAACGATTTCCTGTTCGACTTCCTGCGGGCTTGCACCGGGCCAGTTGGTTGTAATGGTCAGCGACGGTGTCTGGACTTCGGGGGTCAACTGCATGGGCATCGAAAAGAGCGAGATGATGCCGAAAAGGCCCATCAGCATCACGGCGACCGTGACTTTGACCGGGTTTTTTACGAAGGTTTCAACAAGCGACATCGAACGGTGTCCAAAGTCCAGAGGCAAATCACGTCGAATTTTGCGGAACAGTTTTCAAACAGGCTGACCGTCACACTGGGGCGCGGCTTCAAGCCTGCGGCATAGAAGATTGCCCCTGACGGGTTCAATCATTTGGCGGGAGCAGCCGATGAATCGGTCTCGGGAGGCTTGCGCGTTTCCAGCACGCTGATCAACTGACCGGGAAGCAGTCGTTCATTCCCGACGACAACAACTTGCTGGTCAACCGTTAATGCTCCCGTGACCGCGATCCAGTTCCCATGTGCCACACCGAGTTCGACGGGGACGGGGCGGACCTTGCCAGCGGGTTTTGGCCCCTTGGGATCGATCCCCTTCAGGTCGGCTTCGTCCGTGGGGCCGACAATCCAGACCATCGGCGATTGACCACCGAGGACGATAGCATCCTTCGGCACCAGTGTTGATTGACGTTGTTCACCGGTTGGCAGAGCCGCTCGAGCCAGCATTCCTGCCTTCAGCAGTGGACCATCTTCCCGGATCACATTCTTGATGCGCACTTTGACTGGGAACGTCCGTGATCTGACATCGGCCTGAGGTGTGATGACTTTGACCTCACCGACAAATACCATGGATTTGAGGGCGGGGACGTCCACGCGAACGGATGCTCCGAGACGGACGTGTTCGATCTGGGTATCCAGAACATGAGCCTCGACGTCGACTTCATCGAGATAGACCACTTCGGCGACGATCTGCCCTCGCGTGACCCATTCGCCGATTTCCGTTCGCTCGGCAACGACGTATCCATCGAACGGGGAAATCATCGTGTGTTTTTTCAACTGGTCCTGCAGTTGGCTGACGATCGCCGTTTGTTCGGCAACTTTCGCACGAGACTGCTCGATTTTTTCCGGTCGTGGCCCCTGCTTCATCAAGTCCAGCGCCAGCCGATCGGATTCGTACTGTTGTTCGGCAGCCACGGACATCGATCGATCTTCTTCTAACTGATCGAGCGTTCCAGACTGACCTCGCTCGACCAGTTGTGCCGTTCGCTTGGCTCGAGCGACGGCATAATCACGCCGGGCTCGAGCAACTTCCATTCGAGCTGCTGCCTGCAAGATTTCTTCCTTGCGCCAGCCATTTTGCAGCTCGCGCAATTCTTCCTCTCGCAGTTTCAGTTCGGCTTCGGCCGCAGTGATCGAAAGGCTGATGGTTTCGGTCAAAAGCCTGGCCAGCGGCTGCCCCTTAGTGACACGATCCCCTTCGTTGACCGGGTATTCTGCCACGCGGCCATCGACCGCCGACCCGACCGAACTTTTTTTGACCGGCATCACTGTCCCGACAAACGTCTGGCCGGTGGCAACAGAACGCTCTGTGACGGGTGCGACGACAACGGGCGAAATACGTACCTGCCCACAAACGATCGAGGAATGGAAAAGGGAAGCAACACAGCAAAGTGCAGGAAGTAAACAAGGTGATTTCTGTAACGGCACCGTGAAGTTCCAGTCGAGAGATTAAAAGTGATAAACAGGTGGGGATACGACGTCCGTTTACGCTGTCGCAGTTGGAAAAACGGCCATCATCAGCGCCACCAGATTCGTGGAATGTACCAAGTAGGATATCGTGTCGGGGTATTGGTTTGTATCCTTTTTTGTGTTCCGGGAAAACTTCACTGAAGATCGATGTAGTTGCTGATTGACCTGCCGGACTGCTTTGATGACAATCTTGCGAGTCACCACGACATTCGCACTCCCACACCATAGCCGAATTCGCAATCAGGATTGCCGCGATGCCATACAACTTTGAGCCGACAGTTCATCATCGACGATTGGTCCTTGTGGGGTTGCTGTCATTTGCTTGTTTCGGATGCGGAGCCGATCAGTATCAGTTGCGGCTGAAGGAGTCGGCAGCGTACTACAAGTACTTGGACAACATTGAACAGAATGTTGCTCCCAAGTGGTTCAACGGAATTGTCGAGAGCCTGCGAGTACCGAAACAGTTTGTACACATTCCCGCTCCTGTCCCGGTCAAGAAAGAAGATGGAACCGAGGAACTTCCTGCCGTCGATCCGAGACAACCCGATTTTATGAATCTCGTGTTTCCCGCGGCGGGGCTGATGGGAGCGTGGGAAGCACCGTTTACGGTTCCGCTGGCGGACGGAAGCACGGAAGTTTGCAAGGGCTACATTTATGTGCTGAGTAATTACTGGAGTTTCCCCGGCGACGATGCCTTGAAGTTCGGCGACCAGATGGTGCAACTGGTCGGAGATGCGTTGGACGATCCGATTCCAAACGACAAGCTCGAGAATCCGATCATCGAATCACATCCCAAGAAGGGGACGTATATTCCTGAGGCGACCTATAGCGTCTTCGAGTTCCATCCGAAGGCCATCAAGCTCAAGACGGCAGAACGTGAAGCGACAGTGAATTACACATTTACGATGTACCGAAAAATGAACAACGGTGATATCCAGGGAATTATTCTGCTTGCAATTCCAGAAAGCGTATCGTCACAGGAAAAGATCCCTGAACGAACGGCGATGATGCTGGATCACTTCCAGATCACCAGGACGCCTCCCAAGGATAAGGGGACTTCCGGTCCCGCAACCGCCGCTCCTGCTGCCGGGTTCTAATGAGTCCAGTGAGAAATCGGTGATTTGCTTCAATCGGAACTAAAGAGTCGAACGGTGTTTTGAGGAGGTGTTCGCGTGCCCCTTGGAATCAGCCCGCTTGTTGACTTTGCGTTTAAACTGATGCGGGCACGAGCGGGTCACAATTCATTTTCTGAACGCAATACTGGGTGAAAAGTCGAAAATCACCAGTATCGAAATCCTGAATCCAATCGTCGGTCCCAATTTTGATGGCGATAAATGGCTCGTTCTGGATATTTTGGCAAAGGACGAAAAAGGCCGGAAGTTTAACATCGAAATGCAGACGTCCGTTCCCTCAGGGTTGCGTTAGCGTCTTGCGTTTTACGATGCCCGTCTTTACGTCGAACAGATGCGTGAAGGTGATCGATATCACGAACTGTTGCCTGCGATCGTCATTTGCGTATTGGACAAGCCGCTTTTTAAAGAAATACCGCATCTGCATATCGATTTCCGGTTGCGCGATCCATTTGGAAATGTCCTGACCGACGACCTGCAGGTTCACCTCCTGGAATTGACGAAGTTGGCGGTGACTCGCGAGAATCTGTCGACGGCCACAGTCGAGCAACAATGGGCCTATTTCCTTTTGAATGCGGACAAGCTGACAATAGAAGAGATTCGGGAAATATTTCCTGAGTCCGAGTTCGCCGAAGCAGCAGGAGTATTGGAAGTGATCAAGAAAACACCGGAACAAATGGATCACTACATTTCGCGCCTGAAGTACCAAATGGACGAAGTGTCACGGTTGGAAAGCACGCGTATTGAAGCTCTTCAGGAAGGTGCGTTGAAAGGCCGGGACGAAGGATTGCAGGCTGGTTTGAAGGAGGGTTTGAAGGAAGGGGAAAAACGTGGCGAATTGATCGGTCGGATCAAGACGTTTCAAGAATTACTCGGCATTACCGAGCCTCTGCATGACCAGTTGTCCGATTTTGACTTCGGACAACTGGCTGAGCTATGCGAGCAGCTTCGCCTTCAACTTCGCAGTCGACACGCAAACTGATCGGGCGGCCAGGCATATTCAACTCAGCCCGGAATGTTTCAGCAGTGCATCGACTTCAGGTTCGCGTCCTCGGAAAGCCCGGAAGACTTCCATCGGGTGACAGCCTCCGCCCAGCGCAAGTACTGTGTCGCGGAACCGACGTCCCGTTTCTGCGACTTTGGCCTCGTTGTCCAAGCCGACTTCTTCGAAAGCGGAAAATGCATCCGCGCTGAGGATTTCGGACCATTTATAGCTGTAATACCCGGCGGCATACCCTCCACTGAAAATGTGCTGGAACGAACAAAGTGAACGATCTTCAGGTAGGAGTGGCAGCACGCTGGTCTGCTCGCTAAGGCGACGATTCACGTCGTGAGCAGATTCATTCCCTGCCGGATCGTAGTCGGAATGCAGGGCGATGTCTGTCATGCCAAACAGCAATTGACGCAGCATCATTGAGCCCGCACGGTAGTTCTTCGCAGCACGGATTTTTTCGAAGAGAGCTTCAGGGAGCGGCTCGCCGGTTTTGAAGTGGCCTGTCAGGCTCAGTAGTGTCGGGCGGTGATAGCACCAGTTCTCCATGAACTGACTGGGCAATTCGACGGCATCCCATTCAATGCCGTTGATTCCCGCAGCGTCTGCGAAGTCGACTCGGGTCAGCATGTGCTGCAGGCCATGACCCATTTCATGGAACAAGGTTTCGACTTCCCGGAATGACATCAAGCTCGGAGTGTCGCCATGTGGGGGTGTCTGGTTGCAGACGAGGTGAGCAACAGGAAGCTGGATTCGATCTCCGATTTTGCGACGACCAAGACAGTCGTCCATCCACGCACCGCTTCGTTTGTTTTCCGGGCGCGAATAGGGATCGAGAAAGAAGGCCGCGATCTTGGCTCCACTTTCATCGTGGACTTCATAGTATCGGACATCAGGGTGCCAGACGCTGATTCCTTTTGAAACCTGATGAACGGTTACTCCAAACAACCGCGTCAACAGCTTGAACAATCCATCCAGAACTGTTTCGAAGGGAAAATACGGGCGCAGTTCGTCGTCGGTATACGAATATCGTTCTTCGCGTAATCGTTCAGCCCAATACGGGACATCCCACGCTTTCAGTTCAGTCGTGTCGCCGCGAGACGCCTTCAGTGCCTTGATGTCATCAATGTCACGCACCGCAGCATCCCAGGAAGCGTCGCGCAATTGGCGGAACATTTGACGCACGGCATCGACACTGGGAGCCATCTTCCGCGCTAGGCTCACTTCAGCAAAGTTTTGGTATCCCAGCAGCCGACTCTTTTCGAGTCGCAAGCTCAGAATTTTTGGAATCAGTGGACTATTGTCGACGGTCCCGAACGAGGCTCGGGTCACGAACGCCCTGTAAAGTTGTTCACGAAGTTCGCGATTTCCGCAGTGCTCCATAAACGGAGTAAACAGTGATGCTTCCAGCGTGACTCGCCATGGCCCTGCTTCAGGAGTTGCCTTCGTTTGCGCATCAGGATTCGCAGTATTCCACGAACGAGAGCCCTGGTTCCGCAGCGTGCTGGGCCATCCTTCGGCATCGGCGGCGCTGGTGATTTCGAGTCCGAACGCTCGTGTTGCATCCAAAACATGGTTCGAGAAGTCTGTCGCCAGTTGCGACAATTCCTGTTCAATCGCATTAAATCGTTCGCGGTTTTCGCCCGTGAGTGCGATCCCTGAGAGTTCGGCACTCTTGATTCGGTCTGACACGATCCGCCGCTGTGGCTCTGAAAGCGATTGCCATGCGGCACCTTCTTTCAATCCCTTCAAGGCTCGGTAGATTGGTTCACTTTGGCTGGACCGAAGTCCGAACTGAACAACTTCCGGTAGCACGGTCTCGTATGCAGTACGCAATTCGTCTGAGTTCATGACCCCGAAGAGATGTCCAACAGGTTTCCAACCGTATTCGAATGGCGGGTCCAATTCTTCGAGCCGTCCAATTGTTCCTTCCCACGTTGGCGCCAGGTTACGTTCGATATCCTCAAGTCGCTTTGCAGCGTCCGACAGGACTCGCTGAACGGCGGGAACGATGCGACTGGGGCGGATCGCTGCAAAGTCGGGCAGTCCAGAGGTCGCGAGAAGCGGGTTGTTGATCAGTTGGAGGTCGTCGGTCATGGAACAGTTTTCTCGTAGAATTCAGTTTTGAAATGTCGGTTCTCGCCCTGCGAAATCCGACGTTTGTCGATTGAAATCGTTTCTAGAGCGATTTCAGGTATTCGACGATGGCGTCTCGCTCTTCGTCGGTCAGTGATTCACCGACCAGATCTTCAGGGCGGTGGTGCTTGGACAGGACCGCTTCCAGACTGCGGGCCTTTCCTGTGTGCAGGAACCGTCGTCGTGATGCGACACCGCGTAGCGTTGGCGGATTGTATTTGAGATCGCGATCTTTTCGATCTTCGACTTTGCCATCGAAGGTCTCGTCCGAGGTAAACTCGTTTCCTTGATGGCACGTTGCGCATCCCGCTTTCCCTGAGAACAACGCTTTGCCGCGAGCAAGTTTTCCCGTCAAAACAGGGTCGCTGCTGTTAATGCGCGGGTTCACCGGGTGCTTCAGCGTTTTCAAGTATGCCACCATTGCTGTCGCATCTTCGTCAGTAATCGGCTGTTTCGTAGCCATGCTCTCGGACAGCGATCGCTTCATCGCGTCGTGAAGGTCTGTCTGCCAGCCATGCCACGTCCAGGGGCCGGTGTCGGCGACGCCGCGCAAGGAAGGAGTCAGCTTGGGTGTGCCATAGCTGCGGTCATTGCGTGTGTCAAAGACTTGTGCTGCGGTATGCCCATCGGGATGGCAGGTGTGACAACTGAACCAGGAATGCATCGAGCGTTCAGCGTCATAGAAAATTGCCTCACCCAGTCGCACGACATCTGGCTCGGCAGGGCCGCCCAAGGCGATGGTCTGCGTCACCTTGCCGCTACCGAAATCGACCACCTGCACGCTGTTGTCGAGGTAATTGGCGACGGCGACCGTTTGTTCGCCAGTGATGGCAAGTCCCTGCGGGCGACCACCCAGCTTGATCCGGCGATACTTTGATTTATCCTTCTGCATCGCTGCGGGAAGGAAATCACCCGGATCTCCCTTCGGCCAGGGGATTGAGGCAAAGTCGATGATCAACAGTTCGTGAGTTCCACCGCAGGAAACAACCAGACGCGATTCGTCTGTTGTGAAAGCGGCTGCGTAAGCGTCCCCGACCGCTTCTCCGCGGATGTCGAGTCCCAGTTGTTTCTGACTGCTTGGTTCACCGTCGGGAAGCGGCAGTTTCGAAATGCGGTTGTCGATCACCCAGCCGATATCAATCATCTGGGGAGTCACCGAGAATTCGCGATTCACCGCGTGCGGCATTACCAGCAATCCAGAATCCGCAGTAATTGCGGGGACCCCAGGGTTAAATGCGCCATCGAACAAGCGGCGTTCGCTGACGAGTTGCCGATTGTCGAGGTCATAGACGTAAACGGCAGCAGGAACGGCGCTGCAGGCCACGAGCCAGCGTCCATCTGGCGAAATGCGGACCGTCTTCGGGATTCCTCCAGCGGGCAAGGTCGTGACCGGGGCCTCTTTTGATGTCAAATCAACGACCGCGATCGCATCGTCGCCCCCCAGCGCAACATAGACAGTGCGCCGGTCCTTCGAAAGAGCCAGTCCGCGAGGTTCATCCCCGATTAACAACTTTCGATTCAGAGTGAGTGAATCGCCAGATTGCTTCACGATGGCGAGTTGATCGTCGTGCAGCAGGCTGACGACCGCCGTCTTCCCATCGATCCAGGCGACATCGGCGGGCCCATTGCCAACTGCCAGTTCATGGAGAACTCGCCCTGAATCGAGATCGACCAGGCTGACAGAACCACTGGTGTGGTTTGCTGTCAGGCAGTACTTGCCTCCCTCTGCCACGGCCAGTGCCACAGGGCTGCGGTTCAGTTCCTCGGCCGCCTGAGCGTATCCTGTGAGCGAAAGTAATGTGATCGCCGAGAGAATCCTGACTGAGTCCATTGTAAGCTCCCTCGATTCGGTGAAATGGTCTTCTTCCAGCGGTTCCGGACAGGCCCGTCGTTTTTTAGTGTCCTGTCGAGACTCGACGTTTGTTAATCACTTCGGCATGGTCCGGTTGAGTGTGTTTGATCCAGGGTGGCATCAGCGATCCAGCCACCATACCGATCGCGGACCCTGCCAGTCCGACGAGTTGTGGTGGAATACAACGCCACAATTCTTTATCTACGGCATGCAGAAAACTGAATCCGATCCAGGCGGGGAGGCCCAACAGGATCGAAAAGACGGCTCCCTGAGTTGTTGCCCGGCGCCAATAGACTCCGCATGCGAGCGGGATGAACGCGACAACCAGCGTCACGCTGTATCCGCTTTCGACCATTTCGTACATCGATTTGTCAGTGTTAGTTGAAATCAGTGTCGAAATGATCGCCACAGTGACGAGAACGGCTCGCAAGAGCCACAACATTGTTCGGTCACTGAAATGTTTGGTGAACTGCTGCAGCACATTTTCGGTGAGGATACTTGCCGGGGCTAGTAATGTGCCGCTGGCGGTCGAAAGAATTGCCGACAAGACCGCTCCGAAGAACAGAATCTGGCACCAGATCGGTGTCTTATCCAAGACCAGTGTTGGAAGGAGTTTCTGAACTTCCCGGGGTGTGTCTCCGCCGAAGGCTTCAATGTAACTGGGGTCGATCACTGTTGCTGAGAACGCGATAAACATCGGCACGAACGCAAACGCAAAGTAGAACATGCCGCCGGCAATCGTGCCGATGAAGGCCGTTCGTTCATCCTTTGCACTCGTGACTCGCTGGAACACATCCTGCTGAGGAATTGATCCCAGCGACATCGTGATGAATTCACCGATGAAGATCATCCACGCCGCAGCAGATGCCTTCGGGAAGAGGTTGAGTTTTCCCTGCTTGTGAGCTTCGGACAGGACGACGTCGAATCCGCCAGCAAGATTTCCCATCAACACGGCGACGATGATCAGACCAATCACGATGGCTGCGGTCTGAATGACGTCCGTCAACGCCACTGACCACATCCCACCGAACAAGGTATAGACGGTGACAATGGCCGCACCAATCATGATCGATTCATTCAGCGAAATTTTTGGGAACAGGACATTGATCACCAGTCCCAGCGCCGACAATTGGGCACTCGTCCAACCAAGGTACGAACTGGCAATTCCCAGTGAGGTGACGACTTCTACAAATTTCCCGTACCGCAAGTGGTAGTAGTCACCAATGGTCAGCAGTTCCAGGCGATAAAATGTCCGAGCAAAGAAAAATCCGACAAGCAGCAGGCAGAACGAGGCACCAAACGGATCTCCCGAGACGTGGCTCAATCCTTTGTCTGCGAACTTGGCGGAGACTGACAAGACGGTTTCCGCGCCAAACCAGGTCGCAAAAACACAGGCAAAGCTCATGTATAAGGGGAGTGACCGCCCGGCAACCATGAAATCTTTCGCACTATGCACGCGGCTTGATGCGTAGAGGCCCACGGCAATCGTTGCGACCATGTACAGAATCACACAGGTGATCAGCATCCTTCAACTCCAACTTATCTCAGGACCCGGCAGGAAATTCGGGCCGTATGCTAGCAGCGCAGATACTTCGATGACAATTCCGTAATCAACACGTAAGTCATTCAGGTGACGATTCCGAAGTCGGCTCGGCCTGACCATTTCGTTGTTCAATCCGCAATCGCTGGATCCTTCGAGCGTCGGCTTCCAGTACGGTAAACCGAAGCTGATTCCAGTCGAGAACTTCACCAGCGGTCGGCATCCGGCCAAACTGGGAAAAGACGAATCCTCCGACAGTGTCGAAGTCATCGCTCTCCGGAAGATCGTAGTCACATTGCCGATTGATTTCGTCCAGCCGAGTCCGGGCATCGATCTCGACGATTCCGGTCGTTTCGGATCGGATCTCGTCGCTCGTCTGTTCTTCGTCGTATTCGTCTGCAATTTCTCCGACGATTTCTTCCAGGATATCTTCCATCGTCACCAGTCCCGCGACACCGCCATATTCATCGTGGACCATCGCGATATGTATCTTGCGACGTTTCAATAACTCGAGCATCGCCGGAATTCGAGTTGTCAGGGGAACGTAGACCGGTTCGCGGATGATGTCGCGAAGGACGGGAATTGGTCCGCCCGTCCGCTGCGGTTCCAGGGCCTTTAGCAGATCCTTCGCATACAGCAGTCCGATCACGTCGTCCGTCGAATCTCCAATCACGGGCATCCGCGAGTGTCCTGATTCGATCAGTAACTGGCGGGCTTCTTCCAGAGTGCAATCGGCTGGGACGCAGTCCATGTCGGTACGCGGAGTCATGATGGCCCCGACGTCCTCGTCCTGAAGTTCCATCACGCGACGAATCATGACCGTCGAACCCTGCTCCAGCACCCCTTCCCGTTCCCCTTCTTCGACGACCGAGCGAATGTCTTCTTCGAGAACTGACGCATCGTCCGCTTGTGGCTCCGCGCGACCGGCAACTCGGTGTGCATATCGATCCAACTGGTCCGCAATCCAGAGTCCCGGGCGAAGAACCGCCTGCAGCACTTCGATCACAGGCCACCATCGGAATAGAAATCGTTCGGCGGCCACGCGCGCAATCGTCCAAGGCAACACGTCGGCAAAGAAGAATGTCAACATGGCGAAACCGGCGTATTGCAATACGAATGTCCATCCGATTCGCAGATCTGACTGGCCTTCGCGAATCGTCGGCCAGCCGATCCAGACGCAGATGAGGCCGGACAGGATCAGTGTCACACAGGTCAGCATGAATTCCAGCACCAGCAGTGCCGATCCCTGCTCTTTCAACACCTTGCCGAATCGCTCAGGAACACCATGGTCTTCGCAAAGCTCTTCCAGTCGGCTGTAGGAAAAATCTCGCAAGGCGTCGCAACCCAGCGCCGACCAGAAGGCGAGCAGCAGCAACACAAAAATGATGACGGGAAGGATCAGCATGTCACGCCTCCAGTCCCGTTGGAGTCAAATGCCAGAGCGCCAACATATGGCGCTCACGCTGTCGCATCACCGGCCTGGCCTCGTCGTTCAGATCGTCGAAGCCGCACAAATGCAGCAATCCATGGACAACGTATAGAATCAATTCATCCTCGGCAGTCCAACCATGCGTCTGAGCTTCGCGCAGAGCGGTCTCGGTGCTGACGATCAACTCTCCCTCAAGCGGTTTCACTTCGGATCCTTGAGGCGATTCGGCGTCAGATTCTGCGTTCAGATGAAAACTGATGACATCTGTGGGGTAGTCGTGTCCGAGAAACTCCCGGTTGATCCGATGTATGGAAGAATCATCAACCAGCGCGAGACTGATCTGGGCGGCGACGATCGATTCCTCCGTCAATACCCGGTCGATGACTTCCCGCAACCGCTCAAGGGATACGGCAAGCAGTGACTGCTGGTCGGAAATGTCGATCTCAAATTGGAACATGGGAAGTGACAGAATGACCTACGCGGTTTTTTGTTCGGGGTATTTGATCCGACCGTGGTGAATGCCAATCAGTGATTTCGTCAGGGAATCTTCAACGATGGCAAGTTCGCTGAGTGTGAGCGAACATTCGTCAAATTGTCCGTCGAGCAGACGTTTCATCGCGATTTCGTGAACAAGCGTTTCAATCCGCTTTGGGGTCGGTTCGGCGAGTGTACGACTAGCCCCTTCCACGGCGTCCGCGACCATCAGAACTGCCGCTTCGCGCGATTGTGGTCGTGGGCCAGGATAGCGATACGTCGATTCCTGGACCTCGAACCGATGGTCCGGTTTGCTTTCGGCCTGCTTTGTCGCCGCGTGGAAGAAGTACTCCACGAGTGTAGTTCCATGGTGCTGCTCAATGAAGTCGATCAGCGGTCTGGGAATGTTGTGCTGCTGGGCGAGTTCGACACCGTCTTTGACGTGACCAATGATCACGAGGGCACTCATTGCAGGATTCAGGGCTTCGTGTCGACTGACCTGTCCGGCGATCATGTTCTCCACGAAGTATTGCGGCTTCAACATTTTGCCAACATCGTGATAGTAAGCTCCGACCCGGCAGAGCAACCCATTTGCTCCAATTGCATCGGCCGCCGTTTCGGCAATCGTAGCCACGCCATTGGAATGGCTATAGGTTCCAGGTGCCCGCTGAACAAGTTCCTGTAACAGCGGATGCGAAACGTCGCTCAATTCCAGCAGGCTGATATCGGTCACGACTCCGAACAGATTCTCGATGAATGGCAATCCCCCGGAGACTAGGAAACCCGTCAGGAAACACCAGCCCGCCCCTTGCAGACTCGTCGTCAATAGATTCCGGTCGGTCCACAGGCGATCAAGCTGCTGGCTTTCGACAATGTTCACGCCCCAGGTCACGATGAAATAGGCGATGGCGGCCCAGAAACCGACCTTCACCAGTTTCATCCGGTTCGACACCTGATTGAGCGGTACGACCGAAGCCGCAACGGCACTCATCAAGACCACAAATTCCCCGACACTGCGGCCGTTTGCGAGCGTCACGACCAGCGTCATTGAAAACCCTGTCAAAGCAGCCAGGACCTGGTTGTAGGCAATGGCCAGGATCATGACTACGCACAGGATCGGTACTGCTTCGGCTCGCCAGGGATCAAACGACAGCCAGCGACCGAGGATAGTTGTCAACGTGACAGCCGCCAGATAAACCGTCAGCCGACCGACATTTGTCGCCAGGCGAGGTTCATTCTGGATCACGTGGTACCCATTCATTCCGCCGAGCACGATCAACAGTGCCATAACGGTCAGAATGCGGATAATTCGCTCGTACGTATGAACCTGACGCTCAATGGTGTCGTACTGCGCCCGCAGAATTTCCAGCGTTTCTTCGTCAATGACCGAACCTGGTGCGACGAGCAATGCTCCACGTTTGTAGATGTCACGTACTGGCGGAGTCTGGCGACGTTCTTCATTGATCTTTTGAGCCGTCGCAGCGGGATCGTACTTCAATGTTGGCGAAACACGATTTAGCAGCCAGCGTTCCAGTAACGTCTGATGGGGCTTTAATTCCGTGAACGATTTCCATTGTGCACCCAGGTTTCCCGTGCTTTTCAACATTTCGTTCAGTAAGAGATCCGCAACCTTGAAATTGGTCACACTTCGTTCGTCGTCTCGGGAAATCACCGAAATCTCAGCTTCCAGTCTCAATTCCTGGCGTGCAATTTCGGCAGGGTCAAGAACCCCTGTTGTGATCAGTGGTGTCGTGAGTTGCGAAAACTCACCGATCCATTCGTCGATCTTTCGTTCGGCTGATTCCGGTCCCAAGGCATCGCGCAATTGCCTCCAGCCCGCTTCGAATTCTGGATTCGCAGGGGCAAACGGGACGCCAACACCACCACCGACCCATCCGAATGCGGCTCGCGTGTCGGCCGACAAGCCTTCGAATGAAGTGACCGTGACGACGTCAAACAGATGCTTGCGGAGTTCATATGGCAGGTTGCGAAATTCCTGCCCATCGGCGGAATAGCGAAAGACCATCGGGACGCGACGTTCGCGTTCAAGCTGGGCAAGATCGGTCTTGCGGAGATTCACCCGGTCGAAGTCGATCTGGGCGAGGATTCCGTTCGGGGCATCGTCACCCAATCGGTGTGGGAACGGTGACCGCCAGGAAGCGATCGCAAATACGAGAACTATCAAGAACAGCAGGCAGATCACCAGGCGAAGTGACACGTCACCGTGTGTGAGTTGATCCCCGATACGTTCAGCCCACGTGCCGGTCTTGAGGTTGACCAGCCGGGATGTACGCGATTTTTTCGCGGGAAAGATTCGCATCACCATGATTTAGTTTACGACCTGCTCACCGGATTCCGGCGTTCCCGAATCACTGCTGGAGGTTTTCTCCAGCGAATGATCTGGTTCAGTGCGATTCAGAGCAGAAGGTTCTTCGGGTGGCCGCGCTGCCGAGCGATCAAAGCGTTGACGCGGGCTGTTGCTTCGTTCCGGTCGATCAGAGTCATAGGCCGCTACGATTCGCCGGACCAGCGGGTGTCGGACAATGTCTTCACCCGACAGTTCAACCGAAGCGATACCCTTGACGTTTTGCAGCCGATTGATCGCGTCAACCAGCCCACTCTCGACCTTATCGGGAAGGTCGGTCTGCGTGGCGTCACCGGCAACGACAATCTTGGAATGATGTCCCATCCGCGTCAGAAACATCATCATCTGCGTAACGGTCGTATTTTGAGCTTCGTCGAGAATCATAAAGGTGCTGTTCAGCGTCCGTCCTCGCATGAACGCGAGTGGAATGATCTCGATCACGTCCTTTTCCAGGTAACGCTGCACCTGGTCAAAGTCCAGAATATCTCCAAGAGCATCCAGCAACGGGCGAAGGAACGGATTAACCTTGGCCAGCATATCGCCTGGCAGGAAGCCGAGGCGTTCGCCCGCTTCGACCGCAGGACGAACCAGCACGATTTTGCGAACTTGCTCTAAACGTAAGGCATTAACGGCCATGGCAACGGCGAGGTACGTCTTTCCAGACCCTGCCGGGCCGGAACAGATGACCAGATCGTGTTCGCGGATGGCTTTGATATATTCGCGTTGACCGACCCCCATGGGGCGAATTTTGCGAGCTTTGTGAAAGACGTCGATTACTTCTTCAGCGGCGACAGGATCGGAAATCAGGGTCCGCCCCAGTGCCCGCTCCAGATCTTCGTCTTCCAGATTCCCCGTCCGTTCGATCACAGACTTCAATTCGGCAAAGACCTTGGTTCCCAAGGCAACCTGTGCCTGATCCCCATGCAGATGCAGCTCATCGCCACGCAATACGACGTCAATATGCAGAACGTCGCGCAGTCGACGGAGATTCTTGTCGCGAGTCCCAAACAGGCTTCGAACGTCATCATGACTGCGAAACTGAACTCGACCTTCGGACATATTCCGGCTCACCGACCATCTGAGGATCGCAACACGTCGTCACGATTTGCTGCGAGGAATTCTACCCATTTTCTCTTCCGTAAGAAAACAGTACCGGGGTCAAAACGGATTTCCCGGGCCGTGACTGGACTTTTTCAGTTTAGCCCGGACGCCGGTTGATGCGTTGAAAATGCGCTGGCGAAATCGAATCTGAATCCGGGAATGGGGATTCGTTCGGAAGAATTCTTCGCGCCAAATCGCAGAAGCTCGGCCGCTGTTTTACTTGACAGGCAGGTGTGACACGCAGGACCAGCCCAAGGTTCAGTTCGTGTTCTGGCGTTGTGCTTCCCAAAGATCAGTAGCAGCAAATCCCGGTGATTGGTAAGCTCCCGACTCGGCAGGCCGGGTAGTGTCGGAGGGTTGGAGGGTTTTTGCGGCCTGCGTGACATGGTGAACGTCTGTTTTTCCAACGACTCCCAATTCGTGCTGTCTGAACCTCATGACGAATTTCCTTGGTCCCGTCGATTATCTTGTCATCGTGGCATACCTCTGTGCGACGATGGTGATCGGGCTTTGGGTGGGAAGCTACGTTCGTAGCGGTTCCGATTTCTTTCTGGCAGGACGCTCGCTTCCGTGGTGGGCCGTCGGAATCTCGCTGGTCGCGACCGATATCGGCGGGACCGATCTGATGGGGGTCGGCGGAGACACGTTCCGATACGGTCTGGTGATGGGGAATTTCGAATGGATTGGCTGCGTTCCGGCCATGCTGGTCGCGGCGTTCGTTTTCATACCGCATCTGTGGCGGTGCCGAGTGACGACAATTCCCGAGTATCTGGAACGGCGTTTCAGCCCTCAATTGCGGACAGTGGTTGCTGCATGCTGGTTGCTGTTGATGGCCTGCAATCTGGGGGTGATGCTGCTGGCTTCGGCCAAGTTCATGCATACTCTTGCGAATTGGGACATGACTGTTTCGATCCTCGTGACAGCCTTTCTGGTGGGAGCGTACACGTGGTCAGGGGGCTTGCGAGCCGTTGTTTACACCGACGTGCTGCAAGGGATTGTGATGATCGGTGGCTGCTTTATGGTCCTGGTCATGGGAATTGTGGAACTCGGTGGCTTCGAACCGTTTGTGGATAAAGTCCATGATACTGTCCATGAACGTAAGCTGCGGGAGAACGAACAAGCCCGACAACGCGCGTACGAAGAAGACGAACCGGAAGTTGTCAAACCGCAGCGGCGATCAAAAGATGCCAAATCCGGGCATTTTTCATTGGTCCAGCCGATCGATTCCAATTCCCCGGGCCCCTGGCCAGCGATCCTGTTTGGTTTGGCACTGGTCGTCAGTCCCGGTTACTGGATCGGGAATCAGTGCATCGTCCAGCGATCATTGGGGGCGAAATCTGAATACGAAGCGAAAGCCTCATATGTCTGCGGTGCTTTACTGAAAAACCTGATTCCGTTCATTGTTGCAGTTCCGGGACTGATTGCACTCGTCAAATTTCCGGAGTTAACGCACGAGCATGCAGACCGGGCTTTGCCGCTGCTGGTTGGCAGCATGCTGGGTGAAGGGTGGCGCGGGGTGTTTGTCGCTGCGTTTCTGGCGGCGCTGATGTCGAGTGTCGATTCGTACCTGAATTCTGCCACCACCATCTACGTGAACGACTTTTACAAACGGTTTTATCGCCCGAATGCCGACGAAGGCTTAATGCTGGAAGTCGGCCGCTGGACGACGATCGGATTCGTTCTATGGGCGGTCTACTTCGCGTTCCAATTGATGGCATTCAACGAAGGAATCTACACGATTTTCCAGACGTTGATGTCCTTCATCGTCGGTCCGACGCTCGCTGTGATCCTGCTGGGAATGTTGTCGTCACGCAATACGGCAGAAGGGGCATTGATCGGCTATCTTGGTGGCGTGTTGACGTCGGTCACGCTGTTCATGCTCAATCAGTCGTTCGTAGCGGACTGGCTGGGGGTTCGGCCGTTGTTCCGGATTGCACAGGCTTATCTTTACTATTCGATCTGGGCATTTCTGGCGACTGTGCTGCTGACATGGCTCTTCAGCTACTTCGCTCGCCCGGATGATCCTGAGAAACGTCGTTATTCAATCTGGGAATGGAAACCTCCCGAGGAGGCTCTTCCGTGACGTTTCTGCACTGGATTGGTGACGCCATTCGCGAGCAGTTGCTGCAGGTTCCCCTGTGGGGCGCCCGATGTCTTTTTATTGGACTGCTGCTGGCGCTGATGGGGGTGGGTCGTGCAACTTCCGGCATCACAGGTGACGCCACCCGGCCGACGCTGTGAATGGTACGAAGACCTGAGGATCTGGGCATGGCTGGCACTGATGTTTCAGATCATCGTCTACTGCGTCTTCTGATATTTCGGCTGCTGGATTCTCATTCGGGTGGTCTCCTCGGTATCATCCCGCCTCGTTTCTCACGATCTCTTGAGGTGGAAGATGACTTTGAAGGTACGAACGCGATTTGCCCCGAGTCCGACGGGGTATATGCATATTGGCGGGATGCGGACAGCACTGTTCGTCTGGTTGTGGGCTCGCCATAACAACGGCACGTTCATTCTGCGGATTGACGATACCGATGAACAACGCAATGTCGAAGCGGCGCTGGCCCCGATTTTCCGCGCGTTCCGGTGGCTCGGCCTGACCTGGGACGAAGGCCCGGAAGTTGGTGGACCATTTGGCCCCTATTATCAGTCCCAGCGAAAAGACCTGTACAAGGCTGCGGTCGACCGGCTGATCGCTGAAGGAAAGGCTTTTCGCGATTACGATCCGCCAGAACTGATGCAGGCTGACCGGGCTGCTGCCGAAGCGGCGAAGCAGCCGTTCCTCAATATCCGCAGGTCTCTGGACCTGACCGACGCCGATCGCGCACGTCTGGACGCCGAAGGGAAGCCCTATGTCGTGCGATTCCTGATCCCGCGCGATCAGAAGGTGGCCATTGATGATGCTGTACGAGGCCACGTGGAATGGGATGGCGCGCTGATGCCTGACCCGGTCATCATGCGCAGCAACGGAACGTTTCTCTACAACTTCGCGACCGTTGTTGACGATGCGCAGATGGAGATCACCCATGTGATCCGCGCGGAAGAACACCTGACGAATACTGCTGTTCAGGCACTATTGCATCAGGCCCTGGGCAATGTCCCGCCAATCTTTGCACACATCCCGTTTATTACGTCTCCCGGTTCGACGAAGAAGCTGAGCAAACGCGATGTCGACAAGCTTCGCAACTCGCCGCAGTTGAAGAAGATGTTTGATCGTGCTGATGAAATCTTTCCACAATTAGGGCTGGGCGATTCGAAGACGCTCAATCCAGTGATGGTCGAATACTACGAGCGGATGGGATACCTGCCGTCCGGTATTCTGAACGCCCTGTCACGCCTCGGCT
>CAIWEX010000527.1 GCA_903911795.1 uncultured Schlesneria sp. | reverse complement strand
TGCAAGTGGAGTCGGAATTGACGAGTCAACGTTTCGAGCGAGGTGTCCAGGCCGTCTCTAACGCAACGTTCCATTAGGATGGCGAAGTACAGTTCGTGACAATCGCCGCCAAACACGGTCCAGCTCATTTCCACGTTGCTGTCTGCGGGGATCTCAATCGGAGTCGGTGGTGTTGGCTCTGCGAGCGACATGCAGAACGCCCACCGGCACAGAATGTTCCACTGCGATATCCCGGTTCTCGTTTTGAGCCGGATCAATTGTTCCTTAGCCTGGGACGACAGGCGAATTTGCTTCAGGCTCATACAGCTATCTCCTCTGCTTTGCGGACGCCGTCGGTATCCCAGAAATAGCCTTCGCTGGCCACGGTGCGGCGGGTGGCTTCGTCGTAGTTCAGGTGGTATGCGTGTGCAATGTGTGGTTGTAATTTCTGGAAGTAGTTCAGTTCGATTTCCGTGTCCGTCGACAAGATAATGACCTGGTGGCTGGCTCGTGGAAAATAGAGTTCGACGAGCTGATCACGATGACCAACATCGAGCCGGGCCATCGGTGTGTCGATGATCGAGGGCAACGGTCGAGCCGACGCCTGGGACAGCCCCCAAAGCACCGAGATTGCGAAAATCTGTTTTTCACCCTCGGATAGCCGTTCTTTGGGTACTCGGCGTCCGTCGTGATCGACCAGTGTTATCGCGAATGTCTCTGGGTCAATCAGGACATTATGAACTAAGGTTTTCTTCCGCAGGAGAAATCGGAAGGAATTCGAAACCAGCTCAGATAATCGGTCAATTTTTCGGCTGGTTGAAAGTCGCAGAAACTGCTTCATCGTTTCCTGAGTCCGTTGCAGCAGCTTCGCAATTCTGCCTTCTTCTTCAGTGTGGATTTGCTCATCGACAACTTTACGCCGCAGCCGCTTGGCGAGTTTTTCAATCTCGGCATGTTCCGATCGTAAACCAGCTAATTGCTTCTCCATGCGGTCGATATGCTGGTTAAAGCCTGCAAACTCCCCGGCGGCTGTCTTGAGTTCTTCTGCAATTCCGCGAATCGATTCTTCGTCCGGAGTCGCAGCTAGGCTGCGCTGTACCTGTTCTAACGCCCTTCTTCCTTTGTCGAGTTCCTTCAGTTGTTGTGACGCAGCCTCGAAACGCTCGGATAAGCCGCGTGAAACAAGATGATCCAGGAGATGACATGCCCCGTCCGAAAGCCTCAGGCGTTTTTCTGTGCCGGAGTTGCTCAATCGCTTGCTGCGATCTTCTTCCAGAAAGCTGCGAATTTGTTGGAGAGTCTCAGTCTTCACCTTCTCGCGTTTCAATAACTTGAGTACGGAGTTATCGCGATCGCACAGCAATTTGACGACGATCTCGCCGTTTATGACGGCTCCCTCCGTCAGAACCTGGGCCGAAACGTCTTTCAGCAGATCTGACACGAGGGCCAATGGCAATTCGCTAGCCGAAATGGCAGTGAGATTTTCCTCGCACTGGCTCACTAGAAAATCCAATTCGCCGCGTCGGCGCAACTGCTCTTCTCGTTGTGCCCAGAGCTTGCCACCCATTTTGGCAAACTGTTCTTCAGCGGTCTTGACTCGTCGCTCAGCTAGTTGCCTCGGGTTTTCTAGTGCCGCCTTTTCCTGGTGCAGAACCTCGATTTCGCCCTGCTTCTTCGCGAGATCGCCATCAAGTCGTTCAGCTTCCTGCAAATCCGGTGACTTGCGGCCGCGCCGGGCATGTCGGGATTCAAGTGATGCCGCATCCGCAATTAGACGCTCCGCCAGATCCAACCCGAGCAAAGATTTGATCGCCACACCCAACGCTTCGGAACTCGTTTCGTCTTCCGCCAGGAATCGGATCTTTTCTGCGTCGAAGAAACAAAGTTGAGCAATCCCAAATGGGATCAGTTCTTCGACTACTTGGTTCCAGTTGTCAGAGAGCCAGCCATCTGGTTCGCCATCCTTGCTGACTTCGACACTCTCCCGCAGCCGGTCTTTAACTACAGACCATGACCGACTGACTTCGTACAGGTGCTCTTCTCCTTCAGCCGCGAACCTAAACGCAAGTTGGACGGCTGCGCCTTCGCCGACCTCCACACCGTGATGGATCGATTCGCGCAGAAACTCGTCATACGATTTGTCGCCGCGCTTGGAACAGCGGGCACGATTTCCATACAGAGCTAGCTGGATTGCATCAAGGATCGTTGTCTTACCACCACCATTGACCCCACCAAATAGAATGATCGGCGCGACGCGACTTCGCTTACGCGCCGGTGAGAGGTCAAGAATGTTTTCGCCACAATACAACCCGAAATTGCGGAGCGTCAGTTGCTGAAGAATCATTGGAACACGTCACTCCTGTA
>CAIWEX010000526.1 GCA_903911795.1 uncultured Schlesneria sp. | reverse complement strand
GTCGGCTTTTTTGTTTTTACGCTACGAGAAAGATGGAAAGATGTCACAAGACGATCGATCAGCTTCTGGCTTGCATAATCAGCCGGACTGGCTGCGTGTGACGCTTTCCTGCATCGGTGATGCTGTCATCACATCGGATCACAAAGGGAATGTCACCTTCCTGAATCCGGCGGCTCAATCGCTTTGTGGTTGGACCCAGGCGGACGCCGTCGGACAACCTCTGGAGATTGTCTTCAATATTATCAGCGAAAAGACTCGCGAGACTGTCGAAAGCCCGTCACTGCGCGCGTTACGGGATGGCGTTATCGTCGGACTGGCGAATCATACGATTTTGATCGCCAGGGACGGAAGCGAACTCCCCATTGAAGACAGCGCAGCGCCGATTCGAAATGCATCAGGCGACGTGGCTGGAGTTGTACTGGTCTTTCGCGATGTCACTCAGCGGAAGCAACAAGAAGCACTGGTCCAGAAATCCGTAAAGGTGCTACAGGAAAGCAAGAGGTTGTTCCTGCAAATCATCGATTCGCTTCCAGCAGCGGTCTACACGACCGACGCGGAGGGTCGCGTCACTCATTTCAATGCTGCGTGTATCGAACTCACCGGTCGAACACCAATCATCGATTCTGACGAGTGGAGTGTCAGTTGGAAAATCTTCTCCGCCGATGGAACGCGATTGCCACACGAATCGTGCCCGATGGCGATCGTGCTTCACGGAGGTCAAGCTGTTGATGGTGAGGAATTGATCATCGAACGCCCCGATGGGACTCGCCGTTGGATCGAACCCCATCCCACGCCGCTGCGTGACACGAATGGCGAGATCACCGGCGGTTTGAACATGCTTCTGGATATCACCGACCGCAAACGCAGCCAAGAGCATCTGAAGGCTATCGAGCAACGGATGCGCCTGGCCATTGAGGCGACTTCTGTGGGCCTTTGGGAATGGAACATCATCACCGACAAGGTTCGGTGGGATACACAGATGTTTCGGATCTATGGCGTTACTCCGACGGAAGGCGGGGACGTTGCATACGGTACCTGGGCCAGCGCAGTACTGGCTGAGGATCTGCCAAAACAGGAATCCGTCTTGCAGGACACCGTTCGAAGGCTTGGCAGCAGCGATCGCGAATTTCGCATCGCACGCCTGGATAACGGCGAATGCCGTTTTATCCAGGCCGTGGAAACAGTTCGCACGAATGCAAATGGCAATGCGGAATGGGTCGTTGGTACCAATCTGGATATCACCGAGCACAAGCGGGCTGAAGACGCGTTACGTGAGAGCGAACTTCGTCAGAGGTCGATTCTGGATACGATGCCACAGAAAGTGTTCACGGCGACGCCAGATGGAAACGTTGATTACTACAACCCGCAATGGAGCGAATATTTGGGCCTGCCGATCGCGGATTTTTTAGGTTCTGGTTGGAAGCATTTCGTGCATGCCGACGATCTGGCAGGCAATATTCAGGCTTGGCAGCATTCCATCGATACGGGCGAGTCCTTCGAATTCAAAAGTCGATTTCGGCGTGCCGACGGCGAATATGACTGGCATATCAACCGTGCCAGGGCGATGCGGAACAGTGCCGGTACGATTGTGAAATGGGTTGGTTCGAATACCAATATCCAAGTCTTGAAGCTCGCGGAACTGGCCGTACACGTTTCAGAAAATCGTTACCGCCGTCTGTTTGAGACTGCCAAAGACGGGATCCTGATTGTCGATTTCACCACCGGTGAGATCGTGGATGCCAACCCGTTCATGTCAGAGTTGCTGGGTTATTCACACGAAGAATTTTCAGGACTGGAGTTGTGGCAGATCGGTCTCTTCAGTGACAAATCAGCGAATGAAGCGGCGGTTCGTGAACTCCAGGTGAATGGCTACGTTCGTTATGAGCACCTGCCGCTGGAATCGAAGGATGGCCGCAGAATCGAAGTTGAAGTCGTTGCGAACTCTTATCAGGAGGACAGCAAAAGCGTCATTCAATTCAATATCCGCGACATCACCGACCGCAGTCGTCTCGAAAAACTGTTACGCGGTCAGGCCTCGGAATTGTCAGACCTGCATCGTCGT
>CAIWEX010000525.1 GCA_903911795.1 uncultured Schlesneria sp. | reverse complement strand
GGCAATCCCTTATCGGCGAGTCAAAAGGGGATTGCACAAATCCAGGTTGAAGGAAACATACTTGCAGGAACACCCGTGATTGGGCCGTTCTTGCAACGCGTGTTGTTTGGCGGGGAAGAAGTTGGAATCCTGACACTGACCCGGCTCTATTTCCTGCATGTCGGATTGTTGCCGCTGTTGATCGGCGGTTTAACCGTTATCCACTTGCATCAAGTGCTCAAGCACAGCCCTTATCAGTCACCGGCCGAAGATGCACCTGCGTCAGGGGCCTTGACCTATTGGCCCTACCAGTCTGCGCGAAACATGGTGACGCTGACGGTGGTGATGAGTGTCGTCGGCTGGCTTGCCTGGCAATATGGTGCTCCGTTGTATGCCCCGGCTGATCCTGACTTGGTTCATACACCGCGGCCTGAATGGTACTTCCGCTGGCTGTTTGAACTGAGACGCTATTTCTCAGGGAACACTGAATTTGTTGCCACGATGGTGATTCCTTCCGCGTTCCTGTTTGGATTCATGGCGGTTCCGTTTCTCGATCGATTCCGCTCTCCCTGGATCAGTACGGTTTGTCGAGTCCTCGTTGTCGCCGCCTGTGCTGGTGGATGGGGATGGCTGACGGCATTGTCATATCTGCAGGACTGGAAGGACGCAGGTTACCTGGCTCACGAAGCAGAATTTGAAGCGATTTCGGAACGAGCTTTAGTACTGGCGCGAACGGAACCGATCACCGAGCAGGGGGCCATTATGCTGCTGAGGAACGATCCTCAGACGCAGGGGCCGCGACTGTTTGCGCGTCACTGTTTCAGTTGCCATTCCCATACGGATGCTCAAGGGAAAGGACTGATCGCGGCTGAACCTTCCGCCCCGAATCTCTTCGGTATTGGAACAACCGACTGGATTGCAGGCTTTCTTGATCCGAAGCTCGCCAGTTCCGACGCCTTTTTTGGCAGGACCAAGTTTCGCGAAGGCGACATGGTCCAGCATGTGGAGGGGCTGTTTTCAGCAGCCGGTGAAGAGGGGCGTGAAGGCTTACAACAGAAACTACGCTCCGTCGCTGCTGCACTGGCGGCAGAGGCTGCGATTGAGTCCCCCGAGTCAGCGTTGGTTTCTGCAGGACGAGAAGCACTGACATCGAGTGTCGGGTGTACCGACTGTCACCGATTCCACGATCAGGGGGAACTTGGTTCGGCTCCCGATCTGACCGGATACGGTTCGGCAAGCTGGCTGAAGCAGATGATCGCCAGACCGACGGCCGAACGGTTCTATTCGGACCGCAATGACCGGATGCCCGAATTCGCCGCCGATGAGTCTCACCCGGAATTGAATCTGATCTCACCCCACGAACTCGAATTGCTCGTTCGCTGGCTGCGGACTCCCGTACAGACCGAAGCACCGTAATCCCGCAGAAATCTGCCGCAGGATTGGTACACCATTCCTGTTCAGGATCTTTTCTTGATCTGATCAGCGGACATCGATCGAATAAACCGGTATCCTTTCTCGTCACTCTCTTGGGACGAACGATGGGAACCGTACATTGAGCATTGCGACCATTCATCGATACCGACGCGTGTTCGGCACGTTTTTTCGAAACTCACTCGTGCGCGAGATGTCGTTTCGTAGCAACTTCCTGATCACATTGATGACTCGCGGGTTCTGGTTTGCCGTTCAGATCATTCTTTTTGACCTGATCTTTCGCCGCGTCGAGCAGATCAATGACTGGAGTCGGCCAGAGTACTTCGGGTTCATGGCAACGGGGATGCTGATCAACGCAATCGTCGAAGCGTTCTTCATGCCGAACTGCGCCCGGTTCAGTGAGTTGATTCGAACCGGGGACCTGGATTTCGTGCTCTTGAAACCGATTGATACCCAGTTCCTGGTGTCGCTCGAAAAGCTCGAACTGCCCATGATCTCACAGGTGGTCTTTGCTACGGGGCTGCTCGGTTATTCGCTGTATCAGATCGGACAGCCTGTTCCTGTGACTGCGGTCATCATGTACCTGCTGCTGCTGGTTGCTGCGGTGACGTTCTTCTACAGCCTGATGATTGGATTGGCCGCTACTAGCATCTTCTTTGGCAGAAATCAGGGCTTACTCGACTTCTGGTTCTACGTCACGATCTTCGCTCGTTATCCGAGCAGCATTTACAGCGGCTCGCCGTCGGGAGAGATCCTGCGGTTTGCCTTCTCGTACGTGATTCCGATTCTACTGGTCGTGACCGTGCCTGCGCGCGTGCTGCTGGGGAAGTCCCTGGAACCAACCTGGTTGTCCGGGCTGACGCTGCTGATGGGTGTCGCCAGCTTTATAGTCTCGCGCTGCATCTTTCATTGGGCGCTACGGCATTATCGCAGCGCGAGTTCGTGATGATCCTCTGTCACGTTGACGGTGTTCGCCAGGCGCGATTGTCGTTATGCAGCATCGTGTCTGCGACGCGTGGGCCCCAGGTTCCGGCCCGGTACGGTTCGGGCGAGATTTCATTCTTTTCCCAATGGTCCAGAATCGGCGTGACGAACTGCCAGGCCGCCTCGAGTTCATCACTGCGCATGAACAGCGTTGAATCTCCGCGAAGAACATCCAGCAACAGTCGCTCGTACGCCTCCGGCAGCGCCTGTGTAAAGGCTTCCTTGTAGTTGAAGTCCATCGTTACTGGATGGATCTGGTACTGCATGCCGGGACGTTTTGTCGAAAACGACAGCTTGATCGATTCACTGGGCTGAATTCGGAAGACGAGCTTGTTCGGCCGAGTCCCCACGAGTTCACAGACATCCCCTTCACATTCCACAGTGTTGAACAGGTTGAGTGGCGGCTGTTTGAACTGAATCGCAATTTCCGACACTCGTGACGGGAGTCGCTTGCCGGTACGCAGGTAAAAGGGAACCCCGGCCCAGCGCCAGTTGTCGACCAGTACCTTCATGGCGACGTACGTTTCAGTTCGTGAGTCTGCGGGGATTCGTTCTTCGCTGAGATAGCTGACGGCAGGCTGGCCATCGACCAGACCTGCGGAGTACTGGCCGCCGATCGCCCAAGACGAAATATCACCGCGATTGCCAGGTGACAGCGCCTTGAGAACTTTGAGCTTTTCATCGTGCAGATCGCGGGCATTGAACAACGCCGGGGGTTCCATCGCGATCAGGCAGAGCAATTGCAGCACATGGTTCTGCAGAACGTCTCGCAAGGCTCCCGAGTTGTCATAGTAACCGCCCCGTCCACGTTCGAGGCCCTGGGATTCGGCAACGGTGATCTGCACATGATCAACCTGGTTGCGATTCAGCAAAGGTTCAAAGATCGAATTGCCAAATCGGAACAGCAGGATGTTCTGGACGGTTTCTTTTCCCAGATAGTGATCGATCCGATAAATCTGCTCTTCACGCAACAGTCGTCGCAAGTTGCCGCTCAATTCCTGCGCCGATTTCAGATCGCGTCCGAACGGCTTTTCGAAGACGACGCGCAACCATTCGGGGGCATCGCGACCAGGAATCAGCCCGCCAAATCCCAGGTGCTCCACCGCTGGAAGGAACAGGTCAGGGGACGTTGCCATGTAGACGACCCGATTGCCTGGTGTCCCCTGATGATCTTCAATCGTCTCCAGTTGTTCGCGAAATCCGTGATATCCATCGGGCGAGGCGATATCGAGCTGACGGTAAAACAAGCGGCGAGCGAACTGGTTCCATCGATCGACAGGTACGGCTCCACTACGGACGTGACCATTGATGGCTTCATAGATTTCGTTGCGAAAACTCTCGTCCGACTTTTCCTTGCGGGCGACACCGACAATAGGCGCGACGTCCGAGAGATATCCGTCGCTCCAGAGGTCATACAGTGCTGGTAATAGCTTCCGGGCCGTCAGATCGCCCGAGGCACCAAAGATCGCAACGGTCGCTGTCGCCGGGTCTGGAGCATGACCCGATGATGAGGCAACGGAATTTGAGACAGTCACGGGTGCGTTCGACATCGGTTCAATCCCTGAATAGATTTTCTTGCTCAACGCAGGCCATTGCGGATCAGGTTGCGAATCTGGGGCGGCGTCAGTTCACTCAGCGAATCGACGACATATTCTGCATTGTCCAGTTCCGGACGCGTTCGGCCAGTGCTAGCCAGTCCGATACAGACAATTCCAGCCGCGTGAGCTGCCTTGATCCCGGCTGGGGCATCTTCCACGACGCAACAGGCAGAGACGGGCAGTCCGAGTCCCTGAGCGGCGAGTTGAAAGACCTGCGGATCAGGCTTACCACGAGTCACATCGCGTGCCGTGATCCGGCATTGCACGATATCAGCTACCCCCAGGCTTTCAATCACGAGGTTCACGTTTTCTGGAGGTCCAGACGATCCCGCAGCGACTCGAAAACCTGCCTGGTGAAGTGAACGGATCAGATCGGCAGCACCCGCCATGGCGGGAAACGGATCGCGAATGATCTCGCGGAACAGCCATTCTTTTCGGTCGTCCAGCTGGCGGACTTCGTCGACCGTCCACGACTTATCAGACCATTGTTCGACGATGTTCTCTCGCGAGGTCCGGCCAAAGCCGCGAACGAACTCGGATTCCGTGCAGGTGCGACCGATTTCTGACGCCAGTTGGCACCAGCTTTGAAAATGAGCGTGGTACGAGTCGATCAAGACTCCATCCACATCAAAGATCACGCCGATTCCGTCGAGCATCGTTACGACCGGAACGCCTTCATGACGTCGATTTTGTAGTCGTGCGCGAAACTCTCATCGATCGTGTAGACACCGTGGAAATCGCTCAACTGGTCCGAATCGGACTTGCGCATTTCACCCCGGTCAATCATTTCGAACACGATGCGTCCGAAGTCGTCTGTCGAATGAAGTCCCCAGTGATGAAAAACGACGGGGGCCATCAGGCCGTACAAACGCAAACCCAGAACGCGAACACCTTCCAGCAGTTCCTGACCGGAAATGTGATGGTGTGATTCTTCGAGACGATCCTCGACCATCTGGCGGCCCACCAGTTCCTGAGCCGTTTTCAGGGCTTCGGAAACGAAAACGTAGGCGTGCGGATGAAAGAGGAGACGCGGCTGGCTTCGTCGGTCTGCGGTAGGCGTCTTCATTGCGATCTGCTCGAAACAGCGGGGATCATCTTGCACGTGTCAAACCAACTCGACACGGCACGGTCGATCTTGGGGATCGGCTGTAATTCTACGTCAATGGGGGGCAACGAGTGTCAAACTGAGGCTGCGGCTGGCGTCGATTTCGGAAAGTTCTTCCACAGACGGGGAGGTTAGCGCGACGAATATAACGAAGATCCCCGGTTTGAGGGAAGTCAGATTACGAAGGGAAATTCACACGAAATCAATCGGCGCACCGATCCATCCAGAGTCGCTTGCGCGAAGAAATCTGGATTCGAAGAAGAATGGATCGAAAACAGCGCGAGAACCCGCCGGTCAGTTCTTAGCGTCTGGAGCCGCGTCAGGTGCCGCATCTGGAGCTGCTTCGGCAGCGGGAGGGGTCGGAACTTCGGGAGCGACCTGAGGAATAATTGGCAGCCGGTCCGGGTATTTGTGGAACACGGGAATCGTCTCGCCACGCATTCGAAGGGCAACAACCAGACCACTTTCCGTCGACATATAGATTCGGTCGGTACGGTCATTCGCCACTCGGACCGAGAAGCCTCGCATCGACAATGTTCCAGAAATGCCGCCATCCTCACGCGAGGCTCGGACCAGATTCCCGTCGAGATCTGATGCATACATCGTATTTCCAACCACAGCGATGAAGTTGGTGAGGCTTGGCTGCCACCAGCGCTTTGTCCCTTCGGCAGCATTCATGCAGAACATGCCGCCGCGATCAGGAGCCACATAAAGATCGTTGTCGATGACAAACGGAGCTCGCCGAATTGGCAACCCAGCGGTGAAGTCCCAGATGATCTTTCCGTTCTGAGCATCCAGAGCAAACAGGGTGTAGTCCTCGGACGCGAGGAACTGGATCTTGCCGTTTGTTGCCAGGGGCGCGATAATCGCGCCGTTCGTTTCAAGTTGGTAAATCAATTGTTTGTCAGCAGTTGCGATATTGTAGAGCGAACCGTCCCGGCTGGCATAAGAGACAGTTCGACCCGATGGAATCGGGGGTGACGTGATCTCTTTGCCTGCTGATGAACGCCAGACCATGGCCTCGGCCGACCATTTGGGGAGTCGCTGCTCCTGAAACAGCATTCGGATCTTGCGCAGACTATAAGCATAGACGCTGCCATCCAGCGTTCCGATGTAGACCTGATTTTCATCGACGCCCGGCGATGTCGACGGTTGAGCCGGCATGTCGAGTGTCCAGAGGATCCGTCCAGACTTTTTTTCGATCCCGTAGAGGGTCGATCCGACCACGGCCATCGCCAGGCTTTCGTTCGAAACAAGCGGGTAGCTGGGCTGATCGAAACGCCCTAAGGTCAACGCCCAACGCTGCTTACCGGTTTCCGAGTCAAACGCGGTGGCGACGCCCGACGTAGAAAGGACGTAGACCATGTCTTCGTCCATCGAGACATGTCGGACTTTGTCACGGGCAGGATTCAGAACGGCTTGTCCCCACCACGCTCGCTCCAGGCCAAAGCGGCTCAGTTGCTGCTGGGTCGGAAGTGCACGGTCGGTATTCGTCTGGGCCAATGCCAGGGATGAACCTGTCAAAACCAGCAGACTCGCCAAGACCTGTGGAATCCGGAGACTCGTCATCGTGCAACCACTCATCGTTCTGCTTTCGTGGCTTTGAGAAACCAACCTGTTAAATCCGGAACCCGTTCCTCCAGGGGACCAAGACCTCAGTCAACACGATCTCCGTATCACAGTCTCTTCGAAACCGTCGACTGTTTGGCGGTGGAAAATGAGGAATCATCAACCCGCTCGCATCCCACTCAGTTCCGCCGAAACCGCTATATGCTACCCAATCGCCAAGAGCGTTCGCCAGACGGAACAATTTGAAACAGAACAACAATTCCAGAAAGTAATTGCTGGTGACATCCATCACTCAGGTCGACACCAGTCGGTGACGCGAGTTCCAGCGTTGGGCGTGTTCGGCAAGGGTCGGCTCTGTTCGGCGTTCGGCGCAGGTCTCCCGACCTCGCCGAAACCCGCGACCGAAGGTCTCCCCTGCTCTTCATCGTTATTTCCAAAGTTTCGTTCGGCGCGGGTCTCCCGACCCCGCCGAAACCAACGACCGAAGGTCTCCTCTTCTCTTCAACCATATTTCCAAAGAAACCCTCAACCTTCCAATCCAGTAACCCTCAGATTTTTCTTGCCAATTTAAACACGCAAACCGTAGAATCCGTTGCCCAGTCATGCCGGTTCCTTCCTCCCTCACCCTCGTGGAGATTCGCCCGTGCCTGCGTTTTCCACAACCAACTGCCTGATCCGTGGCATCGCATCCTTAGCGGTCGCGATTTGCCCGTTGATCCTGTGCGGTCCCGTTCAAGCAGACTTGGTCAAGCTGTTGAACGGTGGCGAAGTCCGAGGGAAGATCATTGGTGGAACCCATTCTGGTCGCTCAAGTTCCGACACAATTGTCGTGGAAACATTGAGCGGAATTACGATCTCGGTCACGCGTGGTGACACCAAGTTCCTGACGATGCGACCGCTGTCGGTCGAGGAATACGAAACCCGTGTCCGCAAGATGGAAGAGACGCTGGAAGCGCATCTGGAACTTGCCGAATGGTGTCGCCAACAGAATCTGACCAAGCAGCGCGAAACTCATCTGTTGCGAGTCGTCGAATTTGATCCTCATCACGAAAAGGCACAGACCGCATTGGGTCGGACCTGGCACGAAGGAGCCTGGGTTGATCGCGATGAAATGATGGCCTCTCGCGGATATGTGAAATACAAAGGGAAATACGTCACCGTTCAGGAACTCGACCTGATTCAGAAGTCTGCCGATGAACTGGCCGTCGAGCGTGAATGGTTTCAGAAGGTCAAAACCTGGCACGGCTGGTTGAATGGTCGCAATGAGGATCGCTATCGACAGGCGATGCTGGCGGTGCAGACGATCACAGATCCGCATGCCGCTCCGGCGATCATTCGATTTTTCTGCGAAGACAAGCAGCGTGACCTGCGGGTGCTGGGTGTCACCGTCCTGTCGAAGTTGAATGGTTCAAAAGGGGCTGCGGGACTGGTCAAGCTGTCGTTGTTCGATCCTGACGGTGACGTTCGCTATGCGTCATTAAACGGGATTGCTGAGGACGATTTCGAATTCGCGCAAACGGCCTATATTCGTGAGCTGAAAAGCAGCTTGAATCCAGTCGTCTGTCGAGCCGCTGCGGGCCTGGCTCGAGTCGGCGATGAACGTGCCGTCGCCCCGTTGATTGAAGCCCTGGTCACATCACATCGGTATGAAGTCCAGACCAACGCGCCGGCAGCTCAGGCATATTCCGCAACGACGGATGGGAACGCGGCCGTAGCATCGGGCGGAGTCCTGCCCCCTGAAATCGAATTAGCCGTTCGGAGTGGTCAGTTACCGCAGGGTGCCATCATCGCTCCACCGATCGGCGGAGTGCAGATCCCTCGCAAGACCACGGTAATGACAATCAATGTGCCAAACCACGACACATTGACCACACTGCAAAAGCTGACAGGTCAGAACTTCGGTTTTGACGAACGAACCTGGCGACTATGGTGGGCCGCTGAAAAACATGTCGCGGCTGGGCCGAATCCCAAGAAATAGTCTGTTGTGACTCGCTGACAACGCGCATGCCATCACTAGCGTGACCCGCCTCCATCCGTGGAAGAAGACTCGCGTTGCTAACTCTCATGGCACTGCATGCGGAACGGCAATTATATCAAGGGTCATTGACCGCCCCTTTCTGCCTGTTCCACCGACCTTGGCTTTCGACGCCGCGGGAGGCCGATCGGCGTGGTAAAACTCGGGGCGAACGGTATTCAGATTCTTGCTGACTTCGTCCGTGGAGACATAGTAGGTCGCCTTGGCCAGATGATGCAGATCGCTCCCTCCTGATTTGGCGATTCGCTCGACTTCCCTGAATACTTCGCGGATTTCATTTGTCCCGTTGGGGAGATCGG
>CAIWEX010000524.1 GCA_903911795.1 uncultured Schlesneria sp. | reverse complement strand
GTGGTGATGGACCGCGACACCGGTCGTTCCAAGGGCTTCGGCTTCGTGGAAATGAGCGATGACCAGGCATGCAAATCAGCGATCTCGGCCCTGAACGGCAAAGACGTTGACGGTCGTGCACTGACTGTCAACGAAGCACGTCCTCGCGAAGATCGCGGTGGCGGCGGCGGTGGTGGCTCACGCGGTGGTGGCGGCGGGAAATACGGTGGCGGTGGCGGTTCACGCTACTAATCACGGATTTCGCCAGTCTGCGCTCGTCGCATGACAACTCGCGATAAAAATTAAAACACAGCCGATGACGATTTCGTCGTCGGCTGTGTTTTTTCGTCGACAGGGGAATTGGACACGGAGAACACTGAAGACACGGATCGATCGAAAGGGATGATGAGGGGCTGACCTTATGTGATGTGGTGATATAAAAGGAGGTCTGTGTTGGGTGGCAACAGCGGCCAGGAATCACGCGTTGAACAGGGGTTGGTTGTATTGATGGGCAGAACGACGGAGAGATTTTTAGATTCTTTATCGTTCTGCCCCTCATCGTTCTGCCAATGGTTTTGATTTGATGATCAAAGAGGAGACCTGCGGTCGGGCGTTTCGGCGGGGTCGGGAGACCCGCGCCGATCATGCGAGACCCGCGCCAAACGTATGTTGCGAGCCATTCGTCGAACGCATGGTCCGTGAATAACTCATGCTCCCCGCGATTTGGCTCCGCGAAGCATGCGGCGTGTCATCCAGGCTTCCACCGAAATCAGGGCCAGGAATCCATAGATCAGCAGCCACCAGAATTCAGTCCGGGCTGTTCCCACGAACATCTGCTTCATCAAATCCGGCAAGTCGGTGGCAAATACCAGGCGGCCCTCGGCTTCCAATGCCGCTCGCTGAGCTTCCGTCAGGACCGTCAGGTCGGATTCACCCCGATCAAAGTTTGCCACGAAGTGTTCATCAGTGACCGAAGGTTTTCCGTCAGCATCCTTTTTCGCGAACCGATAGACGCCCGGCAACGAGACCTCTGACAGGATAGCTCCAGGTTGCAGTTCGTCATGGATGCGGCCTGCCGGAAACTTCTTGCCACTGGGGCCGACGAATTCGTAATCATCGACTTTCAACTCAGGAGGAATATTCAGCACCAATGGCGTGCCGACTTCGACATTGCGGTTGGTGGCTGTCGAAGCCAGCGAGAACAACAGTTCATGCAGCCATGGCACGAAATCAGTTTTCGCAGGGAGCGTGTTCCAGTCGGCGTCCAATGTCGAAGTCAGCACCGCTGTCATGCCTCGATCATAGCGCTGCGTCACGATCCAGGGATCGCCGTTTGTCAGCTTCGCGATGACAAGCGGAGTTCCAATGACCGGGGCCTGTTTGCGAGACGTCGGTTCACCTTCTTTGGTAGCGACTTCACGTGGGCGAACTGGGACAACTTTCCACCAGCGCGAGAACCGGGCGTCTGTCAGCGTTCCCTCTGTCCCCGCTCGGAATTGCCGGATCCAGGGAAGCTCAAGGCTATTCCCGGCGACGCGGACTCCCTGAGATTCTTCCGCCGTTTGAGACGCGATTTCTTTCAACTGGATCGGGAACAGGGCAGCTGGCGGGGAGTCGGGATCAAGCACATATCCGTTCTTGGGAACCTTGTCCCCCAAGGTGAACAGCAGGCCATGTCCACCCGCCACAGACCGTTCCAGGAGTGATTGAGTCTCTGGCGTCAGGGCCTCGACATTCGCCAGCACAATCACGGCAGCGGGGCGAATTGTGTCAGCATTCAGTTCCGCAGGGGTGACGACGGTTGCTTTGATCCAGCTTGAGTCAGCACCTCCCGCGGTCAGGGCGGCCCTGGCGAAAAAAGTCTCACTGCGAGTCGGGTCGAGTTTCTTGTCGCCATCGACAAGCAATACAGGAAGTGACCCTGCCACAACGATGGCGGCATCGGACCGGTTGTCACCTGGCAGCGGATCGTTGTCGAGTACCACGCTGACCAGGTGTGACCCCGGCGTTTCGAACTGCCGTTCGAATTCGACGGTCGCTTCTCCTTCAGGAGTCATATTCAATCGCAATGTCTGATCCGCCAGCCGTTGTCCGTTCACTTCGATAAAGACATTTCGGGCAATCGCACCTTCACCACCTCGATAACGAACTTTACTGCTGATCCGAACAGGAACATTGGGAACAGCCATTTCTCGGGAAAGCTGCAAACGCTCGATCGTGAAGTTTGCCCCTTTTCCCAATTCGCCGGTTGCTGCATCGAGAACCCAGATGCGTGGCGGAACGGTAGATTGAGCCTTCAGGTCATCCAAGCGAGCCCACAGGGTGGCATCATCCGGTTTCCAACTGAGAGCCTGATGATCGGTCAGTACCAGCATCTCGCGCTGCACATTTGTGCCACTCGCCAGGATCTGGATACCGCGTGCAATCGCTTCATGCAGATTTGCCGTGCCGCTGGGAGCCGGCAGATCCTCCAGCGCCTGTCGGAACCGCTCGCGATCTCGCGTGGGACCGGGTAGCGCCAGTCGCGGCTGCTCGCGCGCATCCAGCACCATGACCGTGTCCCCTGAACGCAGGTCAGCGGCAAACTGTCGAGCCAATCGTGTCGCTGCCGTGTGCGGTGTCCCCTGTCGACCTTCCCAACCCATGCTGTAAGAGCCATCGATGACGATCACGACATCACGCGATGTCGTTGAGGCCCAGCGACCGAGCCAGGATCCGTTGAACCAGGGACGCGCCAATGCGATGGCCAGCAGAGCAATCAATAGCATTCGAACAAGGAGTAGCAACAGGTCTTCGAGTTGCAGATTTCGGCGTGCACTGGGGTCCAGTTCCAGAAACTGCATCGCTCCCCAGTCGACGGTGTCGTACCGCTTCCGGCTCAGCAAGTGAGCAAGGATCGGCAGGATGACTCCCGCCAATCCTGCCAGCATCCAGGGATTCAGAAAGAATTGGATCACGGATCAGCGATAGTTAGAACTGAAATGGCAGATTTCAACAGCCAGCAAGCGGGATTTCTCGCTTTCGGCAGGACGCTGACATTACAACTCGCCTCTACGGCGGGCACAAGGGAGCGATCAGCAGTCAGCTTTCAGCAAGAAGTTCCCCATGTGCGTCCTCTTGCTGACTGCTGATCGCTGACTGCTGACCGCTGCCTCATTCGGGCCGCACGGGTTCGGGTTCTTTAATTTCCCGCAGCCAGATGTTTCGGAAACGGACGGGATTGCCGTGGAACTGCAAGCGAATTGGCGCCGGACCGTGAGGTTTATAGATCGGGGCGTATTCGTAAGCCGTTTCACCAAGGAGTTCCGTGTGATTCTGGACGAGCACTCCGTTATGAAGAACCGTCACGTAGCCCGGCTTGACCACGATGCCATGCTCATTGAAACGAGGAGCGTTGTAGATGATATCGTACGTCTGCCATTCGCCTGGCTTGCGACAGACGTTGACCAGCGGTGGCTTGGTCTTGTAGAGCGCTGCCGCCTGGCCATCGAAGTATGTCTTGTTATCGAAGGAGTCGAGGATCTGAACTTCGTATTGATTTCCCAGGAAAACACCACTGTTTCCCCGGCCCTGGCCGCTTCCCACAACTTTATCGGGAGTGGCCCATTCCAGGTGCAACTGGCAGTCACCGAAGGAGGCTTTTGTACGGATATCACCACCACGTGAGGTTGCTATTCCCCCTTCCACAGCCCATTTGTGCGGAGTGGGCATCCCGACTGGCGGTGGTATGTGCGCCACCGCCAGTCACTCAATGAAAGGAAACCCAATGAGCAAAACAATGAAAGACATCATTGTTCAGGCAT
>CAIWEX010000523.1 GCA_903911795.1 uncultured Schlesneria sp. | reverse complement strand
CCCAGACCCAGGGTAGCTCACTGCGTGAGCAACCATGGGCTTTAAGACGCAACTCCCTTGGAGTTGAATACATTGAAAACAGCGATCAATGCCGTCGCCGCTCCACTCGTGGAAACCCCAATTTTAGCCTGCAAAAATGCTTCACAGCGTTGCCCAACGGGCGGCTCGTTCGAAAACGGGAATTAGTGGGCACATGACGTATGCAGCAAAAGTGTCGCATAGCGCACCCGCCGCCACGTCCCGATTCTCGTGTCATGAAGAATCCGATGGAACGACCGGCCCATTGCCCACTGGGGCGAACGGCCAGAACGCTCCCCTCTTATTCGTCACAACCCGTACCGCTGGAAACGCGATTCCGATCTTTCCGGCGTGATTCCGTTTTGCAACATGGCAAAACGTGACCTAGGTTTAAGGCGGAGTGCTGTTGGGTTGTCGGTATTTCCCGACAGGCTCCAACAGCCAGCGCATTACCAAAGGAGTTTCTTTCAAGATGGCAGCCCCACCCTTTGCCCCGACTCGCGGACGCGGAGCTTCGTCCGAACTCGATTTCGAAAGCCTGAAGCGATTAATTCACGGCAAACTCGTCGAAAAACTGGACCTCTCACGCCTCGGTGATCTCCAGGGCGACACGCTGCGGCGCGAGATTCGACTGGTTGTCGAACATCTCTGCGATACCGAAAATCCGTTGCTGAATCGTTCCGAACGAGAACGTCTGGTCGAAGAAGTCCTGGACGAAACGTTCGGATACGGTCCGCTGGAAATCCTCCTCAAGGAACAGGGGGTGGCGGATATCATGATCAACGGGCCGAAGAACGTCTTCATTGAAAAGAACGGCCGAATCCAGAAGTCGGAAGTCACCTTCCGCGATAACGCTCACTTGATGCAGATCCTGGACCGCATCGTGTCACGCGTCGGTCGTCGAATCGACGAAACGTCGCCGATGGTCGATGCTCGACTGGCAGACGGTTCCCGTGTGAACGCGATCATTCCTCCCCTGGCTCTGGATGGACCTTCCCTGACGATTCGTCGTTTCGGTTCGAAACCACTCGGCTTGGAAGACCTGCTGAAATTTGGGGCTTTCACCCCGGAAATCGCTTTGCTGCTCGAAGGGGCAATCAAAGCGCGACTGAATATTATCATCAGCGGTGGTACCGGCTCCGGAAAGACCACCCTGCTGAATACTCTTTCGAGTTTTATTCAGAACGATCATCGAATTATCACGATCGAAGACGCGGCTGAATTGCAGATGCAGCAACCGCACGTGCTGCGACTGGAAACTCGCCCCGCAAACATCGAAGGCAAGGGACGCGTCACTGCGACCGACCTGGTCAAGAACGCCCTGCGAATGCGTCCGGACCGAATCGTGATCGGCGAATGCCGTGGTGCCGAGTCACTCGACATGCTGCAGGCGATGAACACCGGCCACGAAGGTTCGATGACCACGATCCACGCCAATACTCCGCGCGACGCTGTGTCACGTCTGGAAACGATGATTTCGATGGGGGGGATCGAACTCCCGATTCGAGCCTTGCGGCAACAGTTCGCCGCAGCCGTGGACTTGATCATCCAGGTCCAGCGTCTGCAAGGGGGACCACGACGACTCACTTACATCACTGAAGTCCAGAACATGGAGCAGGACCAGATCGTGATGCAGGACATCTTCTTGTTTAAGCAGGATGGGATCGACGAGGGCGGTCGGGCGTTCGGTCACTTTGAAGCCACGGGGATCCGGCCATCATTCATGCCGCGACTCGAAGCCGCTGGCGTGAAGCTCCCTTCGAATTTGTTTACCCAACGGGCGTTGGGAAAGTAACTGCAACCATTTTTGAACTCGTAACTTCGTTAGCTTGAACAACCGGGCGCTCACGCGTGCTGGTTTATTTGAATGATCAGGGAAACAGGAAGCGATCATCATGGACCCTCTCTGGATTGTCTCGATTGCGGCATTTTTCGGTGCCGGGGCACTCGCTGCCGCGGTGTTTTCGACCGTCAAAAGCATGAATTCCACGCGAGCTGAAGATCGCCTGGACGTGCTGGCCGGGAACAAGTCGGCAGAGACCGAAGTGACGCGAGGGCTCATGAAGCAGGACTTCATGACCATGAGCAAGGGAGCCGCGAAAGCGTTCGGGGGATTCTCCAAACGCCTCGGTGGCTTCGGCACGTTCCTGGAACAGGCGAATTCCCCGATCGACTTTCAGACGTTTTTGATGATCTCGATCGGCCTGACCGTCGCCGGCGCCGGAATCGGGGCGCTGGCCAACTCTCCCGCACCACTGCTGCCCGTCTTCGGCCTCATGGCCGGTGTGATGCCGCTGATGTGGTTGTCGATGCGTCGCAAACGTCGATTTGCGAGGTTTGGTGCACAGCTTCCAGACGCACTATCACTGCTGGGGCGAGCACTGCGCTCGGGGAACAGCCTGAATGCAGGTCTGAACATGGTCGTTGAAGAAATGGCCGACCCGATCAGTACAGAATTCCGAATTGCCTACGAAGAACAGAACCTGGGGATTCCGATCGAAAATGCTCTTAAGAACATGATGACCCGCATTCCCAATCTGGACCTGAAGTTCTTTGTCACCGCCGTCTCGATCCAGCGTCAGACTGGGGGTGACCTCGCGGAAATCATTGACAAGATCTGCGAAGTAATCCGCGAACGATTCAAGATCCTCGGGATGGTCCAGGCCCTGACCGGGGAAGGTCGACTGAGCGGTGCGGTGCTGATGGCCCTGCCGATCGCCATCTTCATCGCGGTTTACTTCCTGAATCAGGACTATGTGATGCTGTTGTTCAACACGGAACTCGGCAAGAAGATGCTCGGCTTCGGGATCTTCATGCAAATTGTCGGTGCGATCTGCATCAAGAAGATCATCGACATCAAGGTTTGACGTAAATCGTCCTGAATCCCCCGTTCACAAACTTAACTTTGAATACTGCGAGACTGTCATGGAAATGGAACTGAACACAATTCTTCCCTGGGCCATCTTCGCCGTCTGTACAATTGGCGTCTGGGCCGTGTTCTCCGCATTTTCGAAAGAAGAGAATCGCGCCACCGAACGGTTGGCGGAACTCCGTGATCCCGGCAGTCGTGATAAGAAAAAGAAAGCGACCCCGATGATGGGTAAGCTGTTCGAAAAGGCCGCCCCGGCCCTTTCCAAAGCTTTGGGCACGAAGTCCGAGCTCGAAGAAAATGAGTTGCGAGTCCGTCTGGCCAATGCGGGTTACAACCAGAGCAACGCTGCTCAGATGTACCTCGCGATCAAGGTCGCAATGCTGGGGATTGGTACTCTGTTCGGCGGTGGATTTGGAATGCTCGCCTATGGAGCAACTCAGAAGGGATATTTCTCGATCGCGATCTCAGCCGGGGTCTGTTTCTATCTGCCAGAACTTGTCCTGAGAATTATGGCCTCGTCACGCAAGCAAAAAGTCTTTCTGTCGCTTCCCGATGCACTCGATCTGCTGGTTGTCTGCGTCGAAGCAGGCTTGGGCCTGGATGCCGGGATGCGACGCATTGCCGAAGAACTCGGTGACACGCACAAAGAACTCTGCGAAGAAATCAATCTTTGCAATATGCAACTGCAAATGGGCCGCGTTCGCCGGGACGTCCTGCACGACCTGGGAATTCGAACCGGCGTTGACGATGTACGAGCCTTGTCGGCAATCCTGATTCAGGCTGAGCGATTCGGTTCCTCAATCGCCCAGGCTCTCCGCGTCCAGTCTGACGCCATGCGTGTGAAACGCCGTCAGATGGCCGAAGAAAAGGCTCAAAAGACCGCCGTTCAAATGCTGTTCCCCATGGTGCTCTTCATTTTCCCAGGCATCTTCGTCGTCCTCGTCGGCCCCGCCGCCATCAAAATGATGGAAGCCGGAGTCGCCTGACAAGGGGCGGCCCCTTGACGCCGGTTCGAGCTGCCGCTCGGAGCTGCGTCGGCCGCTCACGTTGTTCGCTGGCATTGGCTGTAATATTTGCCTGTTGTGCCGATGGCACACAGGGATGTGGTGACGGCGGTAACTACCCAGCGTAGTGGCCAATCAAGCCGGGCGAATGCTCCCTTTTGGGGACTTGGGTAACTTCTGATTTTTAACAGTAAAGAAACCTGGCAGCAGAATCTGCCGATGGGCGACAGGGTGGCGGAGTCATCTCGCCAATTCCGCGGCTCTTTCGGACTTGTGACTGAACCTCAGATTGACCGGAAAAGTGGCCGGGACTAAGTTCCGAGTCTCACTTCCCCGTTTCATTTCGTTCGTTCACCTCTCCGCGCGGAGTAGCGCCGTGCGCTTATCCATCTTCATATCTGCAGTCGCGATTGCGATCACACTCGCAATGACGATCAACGTATCGATTGTGGCAGGGCAGGATTCGCTGTCGAGCGGTGGGCCGTCTGACACGGGACGAAATCCCGTAAACTCTGATGAAGTCGAAGCTCGTGAACGAGTCATTGTTCTGAATTCCGGGCGAGTCATGTCTGGATTCGCATCTCGAAATGCCGGCGGCTGGCTGGTCGAACAGCCGAATGGGCGGGTCCAGGTACCTGAGGATCAGGTGCGAGTTGTTGGCACCAGTCTGATCGATACATACCGTCAACAGCGTGATGCTGTCGTTGAAGCGACCCCTGCATCGCACGTCGCGCTGGCCCAATGGTGCATCTCGTACCGCCTGCACGATGAAGCTCGCGACGAACTTCGAAAGTGCCTGAAACTCGACCCCGAACATTCCACCGCGCGAAAACTGCTGCGACGTCTGGATGACATCCTGGATGTGGCGAAGGCGAAGCCGACGACTGTCGAACGCCCACCTCATCGCACGGGCGACGGATTCCTGACCCCAGATGCAGAATCGCTGGGTGGTCTGTCAAACGAATCTGCCATCAACTTCACTCAGCGGATTCAACCCTTGCTGATGAACAAGTGTGGGAACGCATCTTGTCACGGCACGACGACTCCACCGGAAAAGCCCGATGGCTTTCATCTGCTTCCTGTTCGCTCCGGTGCCAATGCGAATCGCCGCTATACGGAACGCAACCTTGCTGAAGTGATGCGGTATGTCGACATGCAACAGCCTTCGCTCAGTCCGCTGATGACTTTGCCACAAGGGGCACATGGCGGAACTGCGGGGGTATTCAGTGGGACGACTGGCAACGCTCAAATCAAAATGCTCCGGACCTGGATCAAGACCGTCACGGAAGAGAAACGAGCTGAAGAAGCAGAATGGAACGGACGACCACTGCTGGTCGGCAAGTCCCAGTCAGCCCCGCCTCGGCCCTTGGCTGCGGATCTGTCAGACGACGAGTATTCCGCCGCACCACTCCTTCGTACCGCCGGTGTCGGACTTCCTCCAGCAGATCCAGTACAGAAGGCTGCCACACCGGGAAGTCGTGCGATTGGCTCAACGGCTCCTCCGTCGTTCTCCGGTGCCCCGGTAGAACTGACGGCTGCTCAACGTAATGGACAACCACTTGAGGCGACGAAACCCTCTCAAAAAACGGAATCTGCCAGAAGCGATCCTTCGAAACTTGATCGGGCGAAGACGGAAGATCGTCCCGATGATCCATTTGACCCCGATTTATTTAACCGAAAATTTCATGGACGTAGCGTCAGGAGCCCCGGATCGAACAGATGATTTCGCCTCGCTGACGTGACGTCAGTGGAGCTGGTCGCGAAACAATCGTTCAAGAATGGCTTCGTCACGAATTACGAAAGGAAGATCATGCCTCAATCAACAAAACGACGGTCTTCACCGACAAAGCTTGGGTTCAAATGGCTGCTGCTGTCACTCGCCTTCGTCTGGCTGGTGGGATGTGTTGCACCCAACGCCAAAAGCAAAGGTCGTGATCCGTTTGCCGACGGCAAATTCAAGTGCGGTGAAGAAATGCCGCCGGGACATCTTTCCAAGTCTAAGGGTGGTTGACGGGTGTCGTGCCGGACGATAACTCGTCGGCCACTTCGAGCAGTCGCGCGGCCTGAAGTCTTAGTGCTTCGGCTCGGTCCAGGCCGGCGACCCGGTCTAACCCTTCCGTTCGCGAATCCTTGATCTCGACCTGCTGCGGCTTATCGACGCCCCACATTTTTCGAATGTCAACAAGCAGTTTACGAGACTCGGCCAGGTAACGGATGTCAGATGTCTCCGTCCAGCGTTGTAGAGCTTGAGCTGCCGCTCGCTCCAACGCTTCGGTCTGTCGAACGCGAAACGCGACCACATCGTCAAACAGCTCCAGTCGCAACCATTCCTCGACACGCCGCACCACCCGGTGAACCAGGTGGTAAGAGACATCAAGGCTCGCGGCAATGTCCGAGACGGATCGATGCCGAACTGCCCATTCCTGATACCACGCCAGATCGCGAGCACTCGGCTGGTACGGCTCAATCGGTTTCTCTTCGAGGGGCCCCTTGAATGCCTCAAGGGGCTCACTCGGCGATTCGAACTTTCGAACCGGTGCTCGCTTTGGCATGTCAAGGCCTCCAGATATGCACCATTACGCCGTCGCGGCGGCTTTACCGTTCTTGCGTTTCCAATGCCCGATTGTTGCCGAGACCGCGTTTGTGTTGATGTCGTGGCCGAGCTTTCGCAGTTCCGTCGCGATGTCAGCGGCACCGCGCGTACAGTCTGACTGCGCGTACAATTCAATCACGAGACTTTTCAGCGCTTGTCGATCGGCTGCCGAAGCGGCTCCACTTTCGTCTTCGTCGATTTCTGAGACAGGGTCGCGTACTCCGGGACGGTAGCCTGGTCCGTCAACGGGCGTCACGCCGATAGTACGTGCCACCTCCAGAATCTCCTCGCGCAAGGCTCCTTTGGCTCGCTCAATCTGCTGGACGAATGCACCGTCACGCAACATCTCTTCGACAGTGGCAGGGTCATCATAATGGCGAGCAAGTTCCTGTTGATCGTACGTCTTCAATTGCGAATTCAATTCCTGCTGCCGACGTTCCAACAATTCGCGATGCCAGGGAGGAATCCAGTCGGCTGCGATGACAGAGTTAGGTTCACGAGCTTCCTGTTCGATCAGAGCGACATTGGTGGCTCCGTTTGTCTGCAGAAACGGACCAACTCCCCGGCGACCGTAGATGTGACGGGCGATCTGATCGTGAGTCACCCCTTGCTGCAGCAGGACTGCGACCGGCTCCTGCTTTTCAATCACCAGGGTGTCGGCCCCGGCCCTGGCTCTTGCAACCGCTTTGACAGAAGCCCAGAAACTGGGGCCCGGCGCTCCGCTCTCAGGACGCACCTTGCCATGTTCGCGCTGTGCGTAGGCTCGACATTCTTCCGCCAGGCGAGGAACAGCCACCGTGGCCAGGTCACGACAACAGGCCGGAATGTTGCCCGAGTCGCATGACTGCAGAGCCGCCTGAATGCCAAGTCCGACATTCTCGGGCATGATCGGCCCTCCATGGGGATCATTCAGCCATCGCTGAATCCGCCGGAGCATCTCATCCACAATCCGCAGAATTTCTTTCGCTCGATTTTCCATGGGCGTTTGTTCTCCGTTCCGCCGGTGAATGGATCTCAAAAATCACTCTGTAACGTTGATGGGGCTTAATCCTGAGCTTGATCTTGGGTGGCCGGGGCTGGACTAAGGCTTTGCGAAGGAAGCCCCGGTGAGTTCGCCAAGACGCACCAACCTGGCCGCTCAGCATCAACCTCAAAACCAGGACCCGACAGGCTGCTCTGGTCTAATGAGGGGCTCTGACTCACTTCGATTTCTCACGAATCAGTTGCTCGCCGACGACACATTGGCCGTCTTCAAACTTCAGTGTGATGGCTAGTTCACCGAAGAAGCCTGAGCGCCGAACTTCGGTCACTTTGGTTGCCAGCCACCGCTGTGCTGCGGCGATACGTCGCGTCGTCCTGTCGTCCGAGGTTTCGCGTTCCATGTGATTCTCCTGCAGTGCTGTCGGTCAGCCCCGTACATGTAGTCACCCTGCACAGGCCAGTTCGGATTTCAGATCGAGAAAGATCGTTTCCGTGGCCGCGCTGCGAGCCTGGCGATCTCGCTCGATTTCGATCGCCATCAAGGAAAGAAGTCTTTCGGAGTGACGATTCAGCCGGGCGTGAAACCACTGCCAGACACCCGCTCGTTCGCGGTCGGCAAATTCATGCTGAAACAGGGGATTCCCGTGCACATCTGCGGTGACGACCGCTTTAGGGACAATTCCACGCAGCACGACTTCGCCCGCTTCGACCTGGTACAGCAGGTCGAAAACAAACTTGCTGGGGAACTCAGAGTCATCGACGTCATACCACCATTCACACGGATGGCAGCGATCCAGGATGCTTCGATTCAGAGTTCGATCGTAAGTGACCGCATTCAAGAAATCTGGCATGACCGACATCGTCCTCATTTCGAAGAAAGTACGAAGGCAGTAAATCGTCGCATCGATGCACTGGGACCTGATTCACAAGCAACCCATCAGCCGGAACGCGCTAGCGTCCGGTACAAACGACTCAATCAACGCCTGTCCGTGAAGCCCGAGGCTTCGACCGAGCCGCAATCCGCGGGGATCGATCCATCGTCCCTCGATTCCGTTCGCTGCGAATTGCAATGAGGCTCCAT
>CAIWEX010000522.1 GCA_903911795.1 uncultured Schlesneria sp. | reverse complement strand
GCAGTCGATGGTCGCGCTGGCCAGAGTCACTGGAGCGAAGCTCCCGTATGACGATCCGATCCGCAACTGGACGTTTGAACAGAAGCTGGCAGCGGTCGCTGACCGCATTCTGAAGTCCGGCAAGCTGGCCCCCGAGATCGCCAAGCAACTTGAGGCCGCCGTTCGCCCCGAAAACCTGGCTCGCATGGGCGCGATGATCGCGCTGTTGGCTGCGGCACACGCCTTCCCTCCTGCTGGACTTGCCGCCGACCTGATGCTGCTTGGATCCGGAGGGGCCGAATCAGCGCTGATTGCCCATCGTCTGTATCTGGAAGTCAGTTCGGTTCAGGACGAGGTGGATCTGAATTCAGCGGCCCGGGCGATCGAAGAAGAACTCGCTTCAAACGCTGCTGGACAGCTCATTCAGCACTTAACTGGTGCGACCATCAAGGGGGTTGCGAAGCTCCCCAAAGCAGCCGCGAAGTTCAACGAAAACTACACGATCTCTATCGACCGCAAGAAGATTCGCGCGCTTGCCAATGGGGCAATGCCACTTACGCCCAATCCCGGACATCTTTTGCCGGTCACGGTACGAAGGAAGGGGCCGGCGCGACCAGTGGAGAAGCCGCGCGACCTTCCGAAACTTCCCGATAACTCCAATCCCCCTAAAGCCGTACTTGAGAATCAAGCAAAACAACGAAAGCTGGTCGAAACTCAACAAAAGGAGTTGAAGGAAGCAATTGACAATGCGACCAAAGAGGAGAGGAGCAAAGTGATTGGCGAGAAAATGGACGAATTAGGGAAAACATACCAGGACATATCACATAATACACTAGGAAATCTGTCAGGGACCAAGCTTCAAGGGAACCGAAGAATCGGAAAGGGTGAGGGGGCTGAAGTCGATCATGTCGTCTCGTATGGAAAGATAAAAGTGTATGTTGAGACCAAGTACTCAATCGGAACGATTCGTCGGCGAACAGTTAAGCAGTTGACGAATGCCTTCAAGAAAGCAAAGCCTGGTGATGCTATCATCCTGAATGTTGCCAGGAAGCCCACTCCCAAAGAGAAGCTCGCTCTCAAACGAGCGTTAACACCAGTGGTTTACCGCCGAATCAAGATCAGATATTCTCAGACATCGTTGTATAAAGCCGTTTATTCCACGGTGAAAGGACAAGGGCGATGAGACCGCGAGTCAGAAAAGAGGTGTATAAGGCTTTTCGGAAGGAGTTTGAGGCGCGGTATCCAGGGTTTGCCTTGGTTGAGGGGCCCGATTCCTATTGTGCGGTGTGGTCCATGGAAATCGCCTCCGGGGTGTATGGATGTGTGGCGCTGATATTTATGCGCACCAAGGATTCATTCGTGATCGAACTTGGTTGGGGCCAGTCGAACGAATTTCCGTGGGACTGTGACGTTGATCAGGACGAATACGAGCTTCCGGAAGGTCGACTGCGGATGAGCGATCTCTGGAAGCCCGTCGGTGTTGAAGATGAGTGGGATTTAGCACCTGAAACCTTCGCGGGTGATAACATCCAGGCGTGGGGGGATCCACCGTTAGAGACGGTACTTCCACGCATCGAACCAGCCGTGAAGGATTGTCTGAAGCGATTCCAGAAGTACGGAGTACGTTTCTTCAACAAAGTGGCCAAAGTCCGGGGACTCGGCGACGTGTTGTAGGGCGATGTGAGGTGGCCAGGGTTGGAACGGCGTGGGGTCCCAACCGGAGAGAGGCTCACGCCCGCTTCGCTCAAGACGCAAAGACGCGAAGAAATCCGACGACAGGACCACTGATTGATCGTGACGCACTAATGGCTAGGAAATTGCGAAGGAAGAAAAGGAGATAAACAATGATGCCGATATGGGATAAAATCAGCGGTGAGTTGAAATCATTTCCAGAAGGGACTCACAAGTTTGTTTCCGCCTGTCCGGAGACGCGGATTGCCGATGTTGAAGCAGAGTTTGGAAAAATGCCGGTACCTCTGGTCGAGATGGTCCGACACTTTAACGGTGCCGAGTTATTTTGCTGTCCGCATGTCCTGATTACATTGTTCGGGATTTCGCCGCGACGGCCGGTTTCTCGATTCAAGTGGGCACCAGATTGGTATATCGACAAATTTACGCGGGCCTGGCGTAAGGCGAATCCAGAAAGTGAGCTTTGGGCGTTCGCCATGTCGAATTACGGTGGCCTAATGCTTGCGTCAAATGGCGGAAGAATCCGGGAATGGGATACGAGTATCAATGACTGGGGAGAGTCATTCCGGTCAATAAAGCAGTGGATGGAGTACATCATTGACGAAGGTCGAATTTACATGCTTGAGGAGTAATTCCAACCCCGATGCGGCGTTCCTTCAGAACGCGAACGATTCATCAATTCTGTTCCCGGGGTTGCACCCCGGGCTGGTATGCTGGGCTCCGTTGGAGCCATAATCACGCGCCATAGGGGCATGAACTCATTGATGAGCAATCTATGCCGCAATCACTCTCCAACATTCTTGTCCATCTATCTGGAGCACCAAGGATCGCCATCCGTGGCTGCTGGACGGCATTCGTGAGAAGGCCCATGCCTTCCTCGCCGGTGCGGTACGGCAATGTGATTGCGAAGCCTATCGCGTCGGCGGTGTGGCGGATCATGTCCATCTCGCGGTGCGGCTTTCGCGCACCTTGGCTGTCGCAGACCTGGTGAAGGAAGTCAAAACCGCTTCCAGCAAGTGGCTGAAAGCCCAAGACCTCGGCTTCGCTCACTTTCACTGGCAACAAGGGTATGGAGCTTTCTCCGTGGGAATGAGCCAAAAGGAGACACTGCTTCATTACATCGACACGCAGGCGGAGCACCGGATGCGAACATTCCAGGATGAATACCGCGACTTTCTCAAAAAGTACGGCATTGACTACGACGAGCGCTATGTGTGGGACTGACCAGAAAGATGCTGCTTTCTTTCAGAACGCGAACGTTCCCTCCCCCAAACTCGGGGTTTCACCGGTTTCACCCCAGGCTGGTATGTGATGCCCCTTTTGGGGCACACATGGATTACGTGGCACATGGGGCACGCGCGGCGTGTCACAAATTCTTTGGTCCCAACGGGACATCGCATACCAGCCCAGAGCAACGCTCTGGGTGAGCGAATAGCGTAATTCCCGCGTTCTGAAGGAACGCCGCATCTCTCGGGATGGCGAATACGTGCCGATCAACCCTGATTCGGCGGTCCTTCAGAACGCGAACGATTCATCAATTCTGATCCCGGGGTTTCACCCCG
>CAIWEX010000521.1 GCA_903911795.1 uncultured Schlesneria sp. | reverse complement strand
TGTTCCAAAATTCTTCCTTCCTCCAGAATATCGGAGTCCCGATTTTTCATCGTTCTGCCCCACATCGTCCAGCTCATTTCTGCGCCGAACAGGGTCATTCCAAAGTTGCCTTCACGCTCCTGCTTGAAGATAGCCGTCAGCTATTGGGCGTCTGATGTTCATTGCAGATACGACAGCCAGGTCGTAAAGAAAAAAGACGAGAAGAGGAGACCTTCGGTCGTCGGTTTCGACGGGGTCGGAGACCCGCGCCGAACAGCCGAGACCCGCGCCGAACAAAGACGCGATTCGTGCATCAACGCTCGGCTTGAGGTTTCTTGTGCTGCGCAGCCAGCTTGAAGCAAGCTGGGCAACCCTGCGGCGGATGCGTCGTAGAGTGACGGTTCACGCCTTCTGAAATTCCGCCAGCGCGGAAATGAGTGACGAAGTTCCTGTGACGAAAACAGGAGATCACAGCCGCATTGAGCCATCGAGGCTGTTGCACTTCGTTTTGAAAAGTCGATGGGACTGTATTACGCCGTCAATCAAATTGGATTATATTCTCGGGGCCGCGATTCCTCGTTTTCCAGTCATCTTCCGGGTTATTCACTTCAAGGAAACTCGACATGCAATCTCTGACGCGTCGCGATTTTCAGCAGCAAGCTCTTGGGTCACTCTTAACGTGGTCGCTGCTTGATACGTTGTTTTCTCGGAATGCCTTCGGAGACGAAGTCAAACTGATCGCCTCCAAGTGGCTGGCTGAGCTGAATGCGATGAGTCTGGACTTGAAGGGGAAGAAGCTGGAACAAGTGCAGTGGATGAAGCAGGTCGAACAACTGCTGGCTAAAGTCGATCTTGCCGAGATGCTGAAGTTCATCGATTTCGACGCGTTGACGAAGGATCTGAAGTTTCAGGATCGCGGGGAACTGAGTTTGCGTCCCAAGATGCCAAAGATCGAAGGGCATCCGACGCTGGTCTATGGAAATCAAGTCTTCGCGCTCAACAAGGATCGATCTGTCGTACCGCACGGCCACGATAACATGGCCACCGCCTTCCTGATCCTGAAAGGGAACTTTCACGGTCGTCACTTTGACCGCCTGGAAGACGACAAAACGCACATGATCATCCGGCCGACCATTGACGGCACATTTGGACCTGGTACCTATTCCACCGTGACCGATGTCAAAGACAATGTGCACTGGTTCCAGGCGACGACGGATGGATCGTTTATTTTCAACATCCACGTCATGAGCGTTAAGCCAGGGGCGACCGGCCGAGTCTACATCGATCCCGATGGCGAGAAACTGTCGGGGGGGCGGATCAAGGCAAAGAAGATCAACCACGCAGAAGCGAACAAACTCTACGGTTGAGATTCAGCGGTAAAGTCACGAGTTCAGTCAGTCGAAAAGTACTTCTTCAGTTCGTTCATCAACTGAGTGGCTCGGGTATGGAACGCCGTTGAATCGAGAATGGAGCGGCGCGGGCGAATCTTGACGTGGAAATGGATTTTCGGAACGCCTCGCTTGGCAATCGCGTCTGACAATCCGTTCATCACCAGGTCGATTTCCACTGGAATTTCCTGGCTGAACGGATTGAGGGCCGAGAGCAACCCGCCATTTCCGATCAACATCACCACCCGTTCGGTTGTGACTGTCGAAAGTTTTGCCTTCTGATCGTTAACGAATCCACCGAGTTTACAGGCGATCATGTCGGATGAGACCACCGACGTGAAGCGACTCTCGAACAGGAACGGTTCGACTTCTTCTTCCTTGACCCTGACAGCAGGCTTACTAGCATTCTGAAGGTCGGCGTTCGTCAACGAGCATGTGCGATCTCGACCTTGATCCTTCGCCTGATACAGCGCTTTATCAGCGCGCCGAATCAAGGAATCGACGGTGTCGCCCGGTTCCGATTGTGCCACCCCGAACGATGCCGTAATACTCAATCGGTCAACGCCGCCGATCACTGCCTTTCGGAGTGTCGACCGTAGTCGCTCGGACCGGCGAAACGCCTGTTCGATGTTCGTGTCGGGACAGACAATGACGAATTCCTCACCGCCGTAACGACCGACGACTTCGCCGGAATACGTTTCCTGGGTCAGCAGACGTGCCATGTCGATCAGTACTTGATCGCCGACGCTGTGTCCGTATGTGTCGTTCACGCGTTTGAAGTGGTCTGCATCGACGAAGATGACACTGAACGGTTCGCGTGATCGGTCCGTGAACCCTTCCATCATCGCTGCCAACTGGTTTTCCAGTTCCCGGCGATTGGCGACGTTTGTTAATGCATCTCGCGTGGCAGCGAGTTTCAGGTCGCGGAAATTGCTGGAATTCTTGCCACTGTTACGCGACAAGTCACGATAGAACTCAGCCACCCCTTGCAGTCGTCCCTGTTCATCGAACAGCGGCATCGATTGCAGTTCCATCTGAACAGCCTGTCCGTTCCCGTGCATCGCCATCAGCGGCAGAAGTGACGTCCGGCCTGTTTCAATGGCTCGCAGCATCGGTGTTTCCGCTGCCGTCATCGGACGTTCATCCAGATGACGATAGCCCAGGAGTTGCGGTGACCAGCGTTGCCCCAGCATCTCTTCGGCGGTCCGTCCCAGCAGTCGTTCGGCACGGCGATTCCAGATCAGCACCTTGCCTTCGGTGTCCACCAGATGGAATCCATCGTACAGTCGTTCGAGTGTGTGCAGGTAGGAAAACATCAGGCCGACGGAATCCGCTTCACGCACTTCGACGGGTGATGGAGCACCCGGGTCCATGTCATCGGGTGCAGCCGCCAGTGGTGCACCATCCTTTTGAACCCAGCGAGCCAGAGCACTGACGACATTGGCATCGAATTGCGTTCCCGATCCTTCGGTCAAAACCGCCATGATTTCCTGATGGGCTTTAGCCCGACGGTGCGGTTGTTCTGTGGCGAGTGAATCGTAGGCATCGGCGACCGCCAGGATGCGAGCACCCATGTGCAATTCGCTACCCGGACATTGAACTCCCGCGGCATCCAGGTCAGGACAGTACGCCTGCTGAGACTGACTGATAATCTCTTGAATCTGCCGGTCAACTCGGCAGGCCTGCAGCACATCGAAGCCGACATTGTTGTGCAGAGTGATCAGTTCGATTTCTTCGGGACTCAATCGCCCCGGCTTTTCGAGAACCGTATCCGGGACACCGATCTTGCCGATATCGTGCAGCAGTCCCGCGACTTCCAGAATGCGCAATTGCCTGCCGTCCCAGCCCAGATGGTTCGCCAGGCCGAACGCCAGCAACGCGACTCGGCGACTGTGTTTCAGTGTGGATGTGTGTCGATGATGCAGAGTTCCCAGCAGACTGCGTAACACTCCCTTACTGATCACACCAGCGAATGTGGAATCATCAGCGGGACTGCTCATTTCGCGAGCGGCGGTCTGAGACAACTTGAGCAGGCCGAGCAGGGCACGCGTCGACTCGGACGAGTGGATCCGCGAAGGTCGAGCATCCGGACGAGGCGGTACGGGTTCCGTACGCCACGCAGAAGGCATGGACGCTTCCAGCATCGGGATGTCTGCTACAAGAGTCATATCACTCGTCTCATCCACTTCGAGAATCGAAGTAGAGGGCACCAAATTGCTGCGACGGGAATTTCCGTCGCGGCCTCGTCGTCCGGCAGGTGATGTTGTCATCTGCTGCCGAATTGCACCGTCACATCTCAAGCCAACCCTACGTCAATGTGCCGCTTGGTCAAATTACGATTTGCGGCGAACTGATCTGAGACCATTTGATAGCCCGACTGTGACGATTCTGCGGATTTCAACGGCAAACCGGAAGATTGCCCGATCGGCCCAGTCGGCAAAGTTGACCCATTCGCCCCGGTTCATCAGAATGTCGATCTTTTGCAACGTCTCGTGCCAGCCTGAGGGGTTGAAGCAAGATAGAGTTGCACCATCGGGTGGCCGCTGGCCCGATGCTGTCTTTGATGTCCCGAACTTATCAACGCTGAAAGTAACGCCGTTCTCGTCGGCGAATTTTCAGCTCCTGCAATCAAGAACCGCAGCTGGCGGAAGGAATGACGATGAGTGACTCGCTGAGCCTGGCCTTGCTGGAAGTGAGCAATCTCGCGCCGTCATTTATTGTCGCAGATGCCTGCTCGAAGATGGCCAATATTCACATCATCGGAATCGAAAGTACCGATGGAGCCGCCCAGTGCCTGAAATTGATCGGGTCTGTGGCAGACGTGCGGGCTGCGGCCGAGCACGGGATGGAACTGGCCAAACGCATGGGGAGTTCGGCCATGTTTTCGGTAATGGCCGCCCCCCTGGAAGAAACTCGCAAGCTGGCGAATTCAAAGCCGGCATTCAGTCCGTTACTTGGTGTTTACGATTCGCGAATTCCCAAAGAGAATGTCATGACCACGACCAACGCTCTCGGTTTGCTGGAAACTCAAGGTCTTGTCGCCGCACTGCATGCCACAGATGACATGCTGAAGTCGTCCAATGTGACGCTGGCTGGCAAGGAAAAGATCGGCGCGGCTTACGTGACGATCATGATCCGCGGCGATGTCGCTGCGGTTCAGACTGCCATTGAAGTCGGACGCCAGACGGTCGAACGCCTGGGTGGAAAGCTGATCCTGGCCGACGTCATCGCCCGCCCGCACGCAGACCTGGCCGCCTTGCTGCCAAGCTGAGCCCAATAAGCTGACGGCGTTGAAAAACCGGCAATCGCCCTCGATATCGTTCGAGGGCATGTCGATCTTATTGTCGTCTTGCAGATTGCGGGCCTGAACGGCATCACAGCTTCAGGGACGTCCCTTCGGTTTCTCATCCGGCGGACTCTCTGTAAATCCAACGAGCTGCGTTTTGGATTCGCTGTCGTCCGTTTCTGCTTCGCTCGAATTCAGCGGAATCCGCGTTGATTTCCTGGATTCGATTTCGTGTTCTCGTTTCGCGATCACAGTTTGACCGACGGTATGTCCGGCGACTGCCCCACCAATCATCGCGATCGGAACAGTGATTGAGGGAAGCACCATCACCAGCCCGGTCGCTGTATGTCCACCCAGTGCAGCCTGAATCCCCAGCATGGGGAAAACAGTCGCACAGGTCTCTCGCTCCAGTTCCCAGTCGTCTTGATGCCGGGCGTATCCCAGCGAGTCATTGACGGCGCGTGTATACCGCCACAGTGTCAGAACGGGGAATTGATTGATCGAGGCATAAGTTCCGGGCAACGCCTGCGAATGGATGTCTTTCGCGTAGGCTGCCTCTGTGATCAGAATCGCTGGTACGTCGGAACTCACAGACAAGCTGTTCGAGTACGGATTGTAATAATCTCCTCCGAATACCCGACTCGGGATTAGCGTGTAGCCAAGCCAGTTCGCCGTGCCAAACGTGTATTTCCATCCAAATGCAATCCGCGAATTTTCCCGCATCCGTTGCCATTCGCCGACAGGGTCGTACTGATTCACGCGAACGAGAACGTCTGTCAGATCGTTCGCTTCAAGGTAATGTTCCAGTTTCTCTGCAGTCTCTTGCGACAGGTTATGGCTGTTCACCTTGGGGTGAAACGGCAAAATGCGGCTCGGTAACGCGACAATCCACGCGGCCCGATCCAGTCCGCGATGAGGTTTTCCGTATTCAAACTGGACCGTCTGTCGTTCCTCGGGCGATGAGGCTTCGACATGAAAACGGCTGTACTTGTACGGAGTTGTCGCGCACCCCAGACTACCGAGAGTCGAATTGATCACAAGGATCATCAGCCACGAGCGACGGGCCATGGTTCGCGGACCTGAGATTCGAACATAATGAGTTTACGCCAGCGCTGGATAGTCGTTTTAGAGGAATGCAGCAACGTGACCCACGATCGGAATGCCCACTTGATCATTGCACGCGCAAGTTGCTCTAACGTCCGCAATTTCCAGAGTGAAAATGACGCTTCACGCGGAACGCCTTATCTCGTCATTCATTACAATTCCTCGGCAATCAGATTCCCAAAGTGACTCGGCTGAAGTGAGTCGATCGGGCGGCTTCTGCTTTCGAAGTTGTCATGTATCGAATCCCCATCTTCGGCGTTCTTCGCCGAAGGAAGGTCCCTGGCTTGGCAATAAGCCTCGTTTCGGTCGCAGGCACGAGACGACTTGCGCGATTGCAGTCGTGACACGCAGTCAGGCGGCCCGTCGGTCTTGATTCATGGAGATTGACTGTTTTTCGAAATTGAAAGTCCGACGGATCGTGTAGTTCGTCTGATGCTGAGTCGCGAAGTAAATCCGCGAGCAGAGTTCACCCAGCATCCCGAAGAACAGGAACTGCATTCCCATCATCACGGACATCGCGGTCAATAACAGTAATGGATTGCCCGTCATGTCGACACCCTGTTCGACCTTCATCCACAGCGTCGCCACGCCCGAAATGAAACCGGTCAACAGACTGAGCAGTCCAATTGAACCGAATAACTTCATCGGACTGACTACGTACTGAATGAAGTACTTGACGGTCAGCAGATCCAGGATGACTCGAGTCGTTCGGGAAATTCCATATTTGGATTGACCAAAGCGTCGCGGATGATGATTCGTGACGACTTCAGCACAGCGAGCACCTCGCCAATGGGCAAGGATCGGGATGAACCGGTGCATCTCCCCATAAAGCTGTAGTTCGTGAGCAATCTCGGTTCGAACCGCTTTCAGGGTGCAGCCCAGATCGTGCACGGGAAATCCCGTCACCTTGGAAATCAGCCAATTGGCGATCTTGGAGGGGAGCTTGCGATTGATGAACGTATCCTGACGGTTCTTTCGCCAGCCATGAACGAGATCGAAACCCTCGTCGAGTTTCGCCAGCAGCATCGGGATATCGGTTGGATCGTTTTGCAGGTCGCCGTCCAGCAGTACGATGGAATTCATGCTGGCTGCCTGCATTCCCGCCTGCATGGCAGCAGTCTGGCCATAATTCTTGCGAAATTCGATGACACGAACCGCAGGATCAGACTTGGCGAGAGCTTCCAGGGCAGCACCTGAACCATCTTTGGATCCGTCGTTGACCAGGATCACTTCGTAGGGCTGCCCATGTTTCTGCATCACCGCAGTCACAGCGGAATGCAGCAACGGAATGTTCTCAACTTCATTATAAATGGGCACGACAACAGACACGCTCATGTCGGCTTCCCTGCACAGATTGAAAAGGGGGATCGGGGGATGGCGCGAAGTTTTGCAGAAACCTTACGATGCGTCCAGATTGGTTCCCGCAGCACGTCGCGTGGCCGGCGAAGTTTGCAAGTCACTTCTAAATAATCGGTTGTGTCAAATATTGTGACGGGCGGCGATTATTCGTGTCCACGTGGATTCATTTTGTACTCTCATTCGAATGGTTCCAGCCTCTGCGTACGCCATCGGTTTCGTCGCAGGTCGGCTTCCCCCAGAACAGCCGCTGAACCACCTTTGCAAAGTACTCGCTCCCCTCCGCTGGGGCCGTTTTGAATGGTCGCTTCTAATCGTTGATGCAACGGACCATGGGAGCGAGTATGCTTATTGTGCTACCGTTCCCTGCGTCACCCAAATCAGTTGGCCGGGGCTTCATTCGAAATCGAATCACGGAGTTTCATGCGATGTCATTCCGAAGTTTGCGTTCCATTTCGTCACTTGTTGCTGTCATTGCATTGGTGTTCGTCGCGAGCAGGCCATTATCTGCTGATGTCCCGCGGCCAACGGTTTCGCTGATTCTCACCAAGGCGTCCGCGCAGCGATCAGCGATCGATACGCTGTTCAAGTGCGAAGTTCGTCTCAATAACCAAACCGATAACGATCTGGTTGTCCGCTCGAATTTTGCTTTCGCGTTTGATGGCCTGGAAGTTGTGGTGACATCCATCGATGGAAAAATGTTGATTCAGCAATCGCATACGGTCCACCAGTCTCCATTTTTGGAGCCGAATACTTTCTATCTTCCAAAAGGCATCACGACGTCAACGTTGGTGTTTCCTGTCCGAGACTTTCCCGCCGAGGTCACGGCGATCAAAATTCGTCTTGTCGGAAAATTGCCTGGTAGCGAATACCAACGAATCCTTTCCACAGAAACTCTTGAAATCAAGATTCAGCCGTGATGGTAACGAGAGGTCCGCGTGCACCTCACGAGACACCTTTCCTGACGCGAGGCGACAAATGATTGCCGTATCAGACTGGCTACCACCGCTTGCCGCAGCGATGACATTCACATCCATTGGGCTAAGCAAGGCTTATGGTTGGAGACAAGATGTCGTCGGAGGTGGTGGCAAGCCCATGCTTTGTCGATTGAAAGGTCGATGCCCGAGTTGGAGTAAAGAGTTTAACTTCGCGTTCATGATGTTACTCCTTGGCATCGGAATACTGAATTGCTGGCTGTTCGTGTCCGTTCTCGTGCGTCCACACGGCTAAATTCGGGGAGGCGGTGGGTACGACGGACTTCCAGTCCGTCGTACAAGGGGGCTGCCCTAGAACAGCTCGTGGATGACCTGTCCGGTACTGGCGGGGCGTGTAAAGCCATCCGGGCTGATCCGCGTTTCGGGTGGAATGTCCATGGCGTGAAACAGCGTCGCGGCAAAGTCTTCCGGAGTTACCGGTCGATCCTTCACATAAGCGGCCTGCTGGTCACTCGCTCCGTAGACGGTTCCCCCGTTCACCCCGGCACCTGCGACCATCGCCGAGTAGCAATTCGGCCAGTGGTCCCGGCCAATAGCCGAACCGCCTCTGCTGATCCGCGGCGTCCGTCCGAATTCGCCGACGAGTACCACCAGGGTACTTTCCAGCATTCCCCGCGCTTGCAGATCTTCCAACAGGGCCGAGACTGCTTCATCGCATTTGGGGAGTGCCCAACCCAGCCCGTTCCAGCCATTGGCAAAAATGTCGATTCCCGCGTTGCCGTGCATGTCCCACGTTTCAACACTCATGAACTTTTCGCCCGGTGCCAGCCCCGTCCAGGCGACGACATTGACCAGCCTCACGCCTGCTTCGACCAGGCGTCTGGCCAGCAAAAGATTCTGTCCGAGCGGGTGGCGTCCATAGCGGTCACGGACAGGGGGAGCTTCCTGCTCGATATCAAATGCTTTGCGGGCCTGCGAACCTGACAGAAGCTCAAATGCTCGCTCGCGAAACTGACCATGCGACTGGGCAACTTTGACATCCTGCAATCCCGAATCAGTACGCCCGTGCGGAGATTCGACGTGATCCAGCAAGTGGCGGCGCGAATCGAGTCGAGCCAGTGAGACTCCATCGGCAGTGTCAAATGCTTTCACACGGAATGCGGGGTTGGCGGGATGGTCCTCATGATTGACACCAATCAGCAACGGGCTGTGAGCCATACCAAGGAAACCGCCGGTTAAATACGCCGGTTCTGGTGGCGCCGCTCCCCCGCCAAACTTCTGAAGCCAGACATGTGAGGGAACGCTGGCAGTCGAAGGTCGCAGCCTGGAAACGACCGCACCAAATGACGGTGCGTCTACGGCAGGAAGCGATTGGCCTGCGAGTAACATCTTATTGGCGATGTCATGGACGGGAACATTGTGCGTCATCGAACGAATAACGGCATATCGGTCGGCGAGTTTTGCCAGGCGCGGCATCAATTCGCCGACATGAAATCCTGGAACAGCCGTCGGAATCGACTGG
>CAIWEX010000520.1 GCA_903911795.1 uncultured Schlesneria sp. | reverse complement strand
GGAATGCTCCGCGTTGCAGAAAAATGGAATTGTTGTCGAGGCGATAGTGCATCAGGTCACCAGGAATCCCCGGCGCAAAAACGACTTCACCCGGTTGTGATTCGGCGGTGAACGTATTCACAATCATACTTTCGCCTGCGAACATCCGCCCGAGGGCTTTTTTCAGTCCCCCCTTCAGCCCTGCCTTCATCTTCAGGGAAGGGGTCATCGAAGCCATCGCGGCTGGCTCGGAAAAAACGGATTGCCCAGGCTGCAACTGGACCGAAACAATGGCAAAATCGGGACGTTGCGAAATCTCAAAATCGAGTCCACTCATGATAACCTTCCAGTACGTATGCACGAATGATCGGTGAATTGGGAATCAGGATTACTGACGAATCTGGTTGAACCACTCGAGGTCAGAACGGCGGTCAGCGAGGCTTCAGGTTTGGCCCCAACAGCTTGCCGAAGTTCGGTGGATTGTGACTCTGGCAATAGAGCTTTCCAGTCCCATGAAACTTGCAGACCAGCCCTTCGCCACCCAGGAAGCTGCCGATCAGACTCGCTCCCGCCTTGACGATCTTGAATTGCAGTGTGTCTTCAAACGCGACGATATGCCCGGTGTCGACGATGTATTCACCATCGACATCGACTTCGTAGATCGCCCCGAAGCTGTTCAGGAAAATCGATCCTTCACCCGTTGCCTTGACCCAGAACAGTCCTTCGCCACTGAAGATCGCCTTTCCAAATCCCTGCCAGGTGGCGTCGATTTTGATCCCAACGTCACTGGCCAGCCAACTGGATCCCTGGATCACGAGCGAACCGCCACGCAAATCGTGGTGGACGATATCACCCAGCATGGTCGGGCCGATAATCAGTGTCTGATTTGGCTGATTCGCCGTGAAGTGGTTCAAGAAAAAGTTTTCGCCCGAAAACATTCGCTTCAGGCCTTTGAAGAAGCCACCGCTGGCTCCTTTCATTCCCGATGTTGTTTCCACGGAAATGCCGGTCGACATGGCAATCATCGCACCGACTTCGCAGGTGATGGATTCGTTGGATTCGAGGGTCAGTTTGGCCACGGCCGCTGCGGGGCGTGCCAGAATCTCATATTGCATGAAACGGTCCTTGTGGTTGAAGGAGACGTCGTGATTGACGCGTGAGGAAAAGAGACCGAGCGTGATATTGCTGATTTGACGCAGATCACGTCATGTGAGCATTCATCCAGGCCGTGAGTCCACTGAAGTTACGTGACTGCATGTAGATCTTGCCGGGACCGCGGACTTTCGTGACGAGTCCTTCACCACCAAAAAAGCTTGAGAAGATGCCGCCAGCCAGACCGACCCGGATATTGATCGATGGCTCGTAGGCAACGAGATGACCGGTATCAACGATATACTCGTCGGTGATATCACGACTGAAAATTCCACCGTACGCCGAAAACCAGACGCGACCATTCCCCTTGACCTTCAGGCGGAACAAGCCTTCCCCCCCAATAAAACTGGCGAGCCCGGCCCAGCCCAGGCCGAGTGTGACTCCTGGTTCGCAGGCGAGGAACGCTCCCGGTTGCAAGTAGAGAGTGGTTCCCTTCAGATCAATGGATTCGATGTCCCCTGGAAGCCCCTGTGTCAAAACGAGCTCTGCAGGTGCGTCCGCGGAAAACTCATTCACAAACAATGATTCTCCGCCGAACATCCGCTTCATGAACGCCTTGATCATGCCACCGCTGAACCGAGTCTTCATCCGCACGTTCGCAGACATACTCGCCATCGCGTCAGCTTCCGCAATGATTTTGTCGCCCGGCTGAAGTTTGATCTGAATATTCGCAAACGACGGACGGTTCCGAGTAATGGCATCCATGAAGGGTCCTTTAGCCTGCTGAAAGTGAAACGATTTCTGCCACAGATGAGCGACTTGACGATGCAAATACTGACGTGAATCGACGGGAAAATGTTTTCTAACTGTTATTCAGCATCGATTTCTTTCAATCGCTGCTGAACTTTCTCCCAATCAATATCAAGCTCACGATATTCTTGAGGCGGGAGCTTCGCAAGCTCACCACGAATCGTCGCGATTCTTTCGTCGTGCTGAGGGTGAGTGCTGAGCCACTTGATCGCAATTGGAAATTCAGGACCTTCGTCCTTCAGCATTTCGAAAAATGAGGCCAGTTCCAGTGGATCAATCGCTGCCGCGTGAAGCATGCGAACGCCAGTGATGTCTGCTTCAGTCTCGGCTTCGCGACTGTAACTGGTGAGAGCCGCTGATTTGCCGAGTTCTGCGCCGAGTGCGACCAGCCCCCCCACATCACCGACCATCAGTTCGATCGCCACGACGATTCCCAGTGACTCCATGACCCGCCTGAGTCCATGGCGCCTGATGGCATGCGACATTTCGTGACTCAGCACGCCCGCCACCTGCTCTGGCGTTTTTGATTTCTTCAGCAATCCGGTGAAGACGACAATTTTACCTCCGGGAAGGCAATAGGCGTTGACGTCTTTCGAATTCACCACATGAACTTCAAAGCTCAGACCTTTCAGGTCCGCATGAGGTTCCAGGCGAGCGACCATCTCTTTAACGGCATTTACAATGATCGGATCGTTGATTTTTGGACCTTCCACGGTCCGTGATTCAAAGGCAAGTTTGCCGATTTGCTCATCCACACTGATTGGGACCGCATTGATGGAAGCCTTCGCGACTGCCAGCAGGCCGTAGTAGCCTCCGAACAGGGCTACCAGGCAAACAGCCGTGCCGACAACCAGCCACATCCTCCAACTAAATGCTTCGGACCGTCGCAATCCTCGCACTGATGCCAGTTGCTCTGCCAGTTCGACAGATCCATCCAATTGCAGTGCCTTGGGAAAACGACGGTCTTCGCAGAAAATCGTGAGTTTTCGATCCTGCGTTCGCACAAACACCATCCGTCCGGAGGCCCCACCCATATCCAGGACGCATTCTGAATAGCGGATTTCAAACTTTTGATCCGTGCTGGTCAATGCCTTGACGCTACCAGCGGTCAATTCGATGGTGGCACTCGCTCGGCCTCCTACAATCGACTCGTGGAAGACGCCTCCTTCGAATTCTTCGGCTCCATACATAAACAAATCTCCATCGAGTTTCTTGCATTGACTTGCTGAGGATCTGCAGAACCTGATTTGTGCAACGTTCGCGGCTTCACAAACTCTGGCAGATTGTTGGATGTGCGTACGCCCCTCATGTTGCCAAATGGACCGACGGAATTCTATTCAGTCTAGAGATCGATTTCGCAGGGAGTAGTTTAGCTGAACAGCGTCAACAGAGGTTCGCCGGGGCAGATCACCATCGGGCGGGATTGCTGGTCCCGCAGTTCGAGATGCTGTGGGACACCCAATGCGGCATAGACCGTAGCCACCAGGTCCATCGGTCGGACTGCATTCGACGCCGGATAAGCTGCATAGCGGTCGGAAGCTCCATAGCACTGGCCGCCACGAATCCCTCCTCCAGCTAAAACGGATGTGAAACAACCTGGCCAGTGATCGCGACCGTCAGCCCCCGCACCGGCATCGCTGTTGCGCTGACCAATTCGCGGTGTTCGACCAAACTCGCCTGTCCAGATGACAAGTGTTTCGTCCAGCAAGCCGCGGTCCTTCAAATCGTCCAACAACGCTGAAAACGCGCGGTCAGCAACTGGCATCAACCGCTCCTTTAGATCAACGAAATTCCGAGAATGCGTATCCCAGTAAACACTGACATTCTTGATTCCGTCATTCGGCCAGAAGACCGTCACGAGCGAAACGCCCCGCTCGATCAGCCGCCTGGCCTGTAAAACGGACTGGCCGTGAGGATTCATCCCATACCGTTCTCGCATCTCTGGTCGCTCTTGCGTCAGATCGAACGCACCTTTGGCTTCCGCAGAGTTCATCAGTGCAAACGCTCGTTCATAGTGGCGTTCCATGTTTCGCATCGGAGCCAGATCGTGGCTGCGAGTCTCCAGCATGGCCAGCAGGGACTTTCGCGAATCAATTCGCTCTCGAATGACACCCTGAGGTGGATCGAAGTCCCCCACCCGGTAACTGACATCGTTAGGATTTGCATCAATCGTCAACGGATCGTAAACCGGCCCAAGCCAGCCCGCGAATTGTCCGTGACTCTCTTCCACGAATCGCGGAACATCACCAGGGACTTTCGGCCGCATCGAGACAAATGGTGGCAGTGGCGGACGTCCGCGCCCCAGTCGGGACAGAACGCTTCCCATACTCGGCCAATCCATCCTCAAGTCGGATGTTGGCGGAGGGGGCTGGCCAGTGAGTAGAAAATGTGTGGAGGGCGTATGATCAACGTTTGTATGTGTCAGAGAGCGAATGATCGCGAGCTGATCCGTTCGCTGAGCAAGCAGCGGAAAATGCTCGCAAATTTGTATGTCGGGGACTTTGGTTGAAATGGGTTGAAATTCACCTCGGATTTCCCGAGGTGCTTTCGGTTTCATGTCCCACGTGTCCTGATGTGCTGGGCCACCCCACATGAACAACAGAATGCACGACTTTGCCCGACCAATTGCCGCCGCGGTCTGTTCCGCAACTGACTCCGAGGCCACTGCACGGGCGGCATAGAAATCAGGCAGTGACAAACCCATAAATCCGGCTGTACCGGCGTATAACAGGTTTCGGCGTGATACCGATCTTTTGGTCATCCCATCAATCTCCTGTGCGTCACCCGATGTGATTCTCGCGTCAAAGCGGAGTCCCGGTCAAGAACGACAGTTCTGAAATACCGCTCACACTACTTTTGTAACGTCTTCATTTCCGTCGGTTATCCAACCCGACAGGATGGCGCACCCGCTTCGGGCCAGCCCCCGTTCGAACCCATTCCGTTCCGGGGCTTCTGCAAAGCCACTGCGCCCCGCCAATCTGCCGCCTGCCTACGGACATTTACCGACGGATAGAGTCATTCGTGCCGCAAACAACGCTGCAGAAAGGAGATCCGTCTTCACTTCAATTGAAGAGACGGAAGAGTTTACCCAAACAGTATCGTCGCGAAATTCGGCGGAAAAGTTATTGGAAAACCCGACTCAATACGCGACTCAACTCCTTTTATGAAAAGGACTTGCGCCACAACATCAATTCCATCCAGCGAAATTCCTGTTCTCTAAGGCCTGCACAGTGCTAGCCGAATTGGATATGATGGTCCAGCATTGCTTTTGACTGCGGGCAGGGAATGCAAACATTTGCTCACTTTGACGCCTGATACCGAACAGCGGGGTCATGCGTTCACCGTGAAAGTTTCGCATCCTGCTGCGGTAAAGTGTCGATTGATCAACCATCGGGCCAAAAAACTTGATTTTCTACCTGCCGGGACGGCGGGGGCAGACAGCGGTACGGGAGATCCATGGACGCGAATCCCCGCCATGACATTTGACCGGAACGTTGCTTTATGAGTTATCACCTGCTGACCGGTGCTACCGGTTTGCTCGGGAACTACTTGCTGCGGGACTTGCTGCTGGCAAATATTCCAGTGGCGGTTCTGGTCCGTTCGAACCGTCGGCAAACCGCTCGCCAACGCGTCGAAGCAGCGATGTGCGCGTGGGATGCCGAAATCGGCCGCCCGATGCCACGTCCCGTCGTTCTGGAAGGCGACATCGCTCAACCAGACCTGGGGTTGGAACCGCTTGCGGTCCGCTGGGTCGCGGAATACTGTTCGACGCTTATTCACAACGCTGCCAGCCTGACGTTCCATTCGACGAGCGAAGATGGTGAGCCGTGGCGATCGAATGTTGGTGGGGTCAAAAACGTTCTGGAGTTCTGTCGTAACACGGGGATTCGTAAACTTCATCATGTTTCGACAGCCTATGTTGCTGGCCTTCGTCAGGGTC
>CAIWEX010000519.1 GCA_903911795.1 uncultured Schlesneria sp. | reverse complement strand
GGAGCGAACCACGACTATCTTGAGCGTTGACCCAACGCTCAAGGGACATGTGCGCTCATTGAAACTTTGATGCTGTCTCGCTATCGAAAGAGATCTGCATGACGTGAGAACGGTTGCTATGATCTTGGCAGAATTCCGAACTTGCCGTACCAGTCTCAGGGAATATGGGTTTGCCTGCGATGAACGAAGTGACTCAGATTCTGTACGCCAAAGTCCAGGGAAATCGGCATGCAGCGGCCGATTTGTTGCCACTGCTTTATGACGAACTGAGAAAGCTTGCGGCACAGCAATTGGCGCGGGAATCGGCTGGTCAGACACTTCAGCCGACGGCTCTGGTCCACGAAGCCTACGTTCGGCTGATTGGGACCGAGGACGCTCGATGCTGGGACAATCGAGGGCACTTCTTTGGTGCTGCAGCCGAAGCAATGCGGCGCATTCTGATTGAGAACGCACGGCGTAAAATGCGAATCAAGCACGGCGGGGAGATGGTTCGCGTGGATCTGTCGGATGACATTTCCCAAATGGAAGATCACCCGGAACGCCTGATCGAACTGGATACCGCCCTGACGAAACTCGTTGGGGAAGACCCGACAGCCGCCGAAGTCGTCAAACTGCACTTCTTCGCTGGCCTTCCGCTGGAAGAGGTTGGGACACTCCTGGGAATGTCACGAGCCACCACATATCGCCAATGGTCGTACGCCCGTTCGTGGCTGAAATGTGAGCTGGAACGAGAATGAAACCGCCAAATACGAAAGCGGATGACAAACATTGAATCCTTCAGATCGAGGCCTTATTCTCCCGCTACCAGTTCGCTTAGGTCAAGGGTCGTCATGAGTACATTGAAGTTGTCACTGACCGAAGAATTACGGGCATTTGTCGAACAAAACTCTGGCGATGGAACGCGTTATGCCACCCCCCAGTGAGTTTGTCAGCGACGTTCTCCGCGAGAAGAAGGAGCGATCAGAAGCCGCCAAAATTCGGGACGCAATCCTTGGAGGATACCAAGATGCGATCGAGGGGAGGACCGTTCCGTATCGTGGTGACTTGCGCCAACTTCTCTCGAAAATCGCCGATTGACGGCCTGCAGGCTGAACGCTGCTCGCTTTTTTTGGATTTTAGGATCCCAGCGGAAAAAACGTGAGACGATTGAAAACCGACGTCGCATGGTAAGGTAGAGCCTTCACGGAGCCAGCCATGTCGATTGATCCGAATCTTGCCAAATCACTGTTTCTGCAAGCCATCGAACTTCCTTCACAGGAAGAGCGTTCCACCTTTCTTGATCAGGCCTGTGCCGGGCAGCCGGAACTGCGAGGGCGGGTCGACAACCTGCTGCAGTCTGCTGATACCCCTGACAGCCTGCTTGATCAGCCTGCCATCGAAATCGATGCTACGCAGATCGTAGTTCCTGATCCGATGGCTGTTTCACTCGATTTTCTGCAACCGTCGCAACGTCCGGAAAGTTTCGGTGCGATCGGCGGTTACGATGTTCTGGAAGTCGTTGGTCGAGGTGGGATGGGGATCGTTTTACGCGCGATCGATGCCAAGCTCAATCGTGTCGTGGCAATCAAGGTTCTGGTGCCAGAACTGGCTGGGAACCCGCAAGCACGACGACGATTCCTGCGTGAAGCTCAGGCGGCCGCAGCAGTCTGCCATGATCATGTCGTCACAATCCACGGTGTCGATGATGACGAAAAACTCCCCTTCATCGTGATGGAATACATCGTTGGCCAGTCGCTGCAACAAAAGATCGACAAGTCTGGACCACTCGGCTTGAAAGAAACTCTGCGGATCGGGATGCAAATTGCTGCGGGTCTGACTGCCGCTCACAAACAGGGCCTCGTTCACCGCGATATCAAACCTGCCAATATCCTGCTGGAAAACGGCGTGGAACGAGTCAAGATCACGGACTTCGGACTCGCACGCGCCTCGGATGAAGTCGCGATCACTCAATTCGGACAGATTGCTGGAACGCCTCAATACATGTCGCCGGAACAGGCGATGGGACATTCGGTCGATCAGCGGAGCGATCTGTTCAGCCTGGGAAGCGTTCTGTACACGATGTGTACTGGACGTCCCGCCTTCCGTGCCGATTCGACAGTTGCTGTCTTGCGACGCGTATGTGACGAAACGCCACGACCGATTTCGGAATTGAATCCGGATATTCCTGACTGGCTGGTCGCGATCGTTGAACGCCTGATGGCCAAGGCCCCTGAGCAGCGATTTCAATCCGCCAGCGAAGTCGCAATCCTGCTGGAACAATGGCTGGCACACTGCCAGCAACCCGGTTCGGCACCGCGCCCCGCTACAATCACCCGTCAGCCATTGTTGAAATCTCTCGAAGCTGACTCGAAACAGCCTTTCGCGAGGAAGTTCCTTTCTCGAAGAATGCTCACCGCCAATCTGGTGATCGCTACCGCAGTCTTAGTGTTCGGCCTGCTTTATTCCTTTCATCTCCCGTTCTACCTCTGGTGCCACAATCGGGCGTTGGTACAGTTTCGGGGCGATGCCTGGGTGACGCCAACGAATAACAACGAAGTCTTGTCAGTGCTGTCTGGTAACGACGGGATTTACGTGAATCCCGGCAGATTCAGCTTTCAGATGCGCAAGAAGCCAAATCATCGCATCAGCGAAGTCCGCATCGAAGATCTCTCGTTGTGGCCGCTGGGGACCAGGACCGAGGTCCTTCGGACTGCACCACAATCGATCGCTGTTCAAGCAGGTCAGCATTGGAGAATCACCGTCAAGCACGAAGCCGATGTGCCACTCATGGGGCCTCCCTTGCCGGATCTGGCCGAACCTGATTTTGACTCAGACTCGCCACCCTGGACACCCCTTTTCAATGGGAAAGATTTCACGGGCTGGGGATTTCGCGATCAAAAGACAATGGAATCACAAGGAAATTTCGACGGCAAATTAACTACCACTGACGGTCGCTATATTGCCAAGCGTGGTCGCGTCGTTGTCTCTACGCCACCGGAAGGACGCCGAGTTCAGCAGCTTTGGACAACACGCGAATTCGCAAAAGACTTTGTACTGAAGCTTGAATTCCGGGCAACACCAAATGCAGACAGTGGCGTTTTCATTCGAAAGCCTCAACTCCAATGTCGTGAT
>CAIWEX010000518.1 GCA_903911795.1 uncultured Schlesneria sp. | reverse complement strand
GGAGCGAACCACGACTATCTTGCACCGAGCACGAATCTCTGAGAAGCGTTTGGGCTCCGCCAAAGTAGCCTTCACACCCCTGCGTTAAGGCTGCCGATTGCAAGTAGAAGATTGATCGTTATCATGCCACCGTATTGTCACAACATCCTGTTGTCGTAAGCAGCCGCTGAGCTTGATCGATCCAAATGAGCAAATCACTGACAGTTCGAACACCCGCCATTGGTTCAACGGATCCAGTTTCCATTCTCGCGATCTTTGTCCAGGTGGGCGATCACGTCGAATTAGATGACGCGCTCGTTGAATTAGAGACTGAGAAGGCAACGTTGGTGGTTCGCTCTGAATCCGTCGGAACCGTCGAAAGCCTGCTGGTTTCGGTTGGTGACCCAGTCGAAGGGGGCGAGCCAGTTCTCGTTTTGAGATTGCCCCACGATGATTAACAAGCGACGACTGGTGTCGCACGTAAAATGAAAAGTGTGCGAGCCGCAACTTGGGGCAAATTATGGCAACCGTAGAAAACACATTGCGTGCGATCCGCCACGTCGTACAGGACCATTCGGACGAAGGCACGCACCTCGGTGCTGACAAGTCGTTGCTACCACCCGGACAAGCCGGGCGGAGAGCTCTTTGTGCGAGAAAACATCGCTCGTAGCTTGCAGTTGCTGGTCCCGCTGGGTCAAGCCCAGCGGAAACCCAATCTGCAGCCGGATCCGCCGATTCAATCGATTCGCAGTTTTACTGCCTGCCACAAACGTTAGCCAATGTTGGCTTCCATCTTGCCACATTTTCCCACTTCCTGCGAAATGTAGAATAACCGCCACAACAGGATTGCTATTCTCACGGATTGGCGTAACATCCGAGCGGTTGAGTTCTGAACAGATCTCAATTTCAGCGGAAGACTAAATAACGAGCAGCCCACAGCGGGAGGCTCATTGGAAAGTAAGCCGACGCGATGGAATACCCTCAAAGGTGTTCCGTCGCGTCGGCTTTTTTTATTGCCCTTGCCAAGCCGTTTCGTTTCCTCAATGAGATGGCGCCGTATCGGAGTACGCGGTCCCGATTGCAATTCAGCCAGATCGTGTAACTGACATCCCTCCGTTGAATCCAAGGTGTTCGGTCAGCCAATCTACGGAGGGTTGCCATAAGCCGCCGCTCCTTCAAGCCCATCCTACAAGTCCGATCATGATTGCGTCTGCAGTCTCGATCCAGTTTTGAATTCGGCGATCCGCCTTGTGGCAATCGCAACACTGCTGACGTACTGCCGGGCCATCTCTGGACCGTGACGCGTCAGTTACATCTCATTCTGAGACCCGAAAGGTACATCCCGAATGTTCATGTCTTCCTGGCTTTCTTCTGTTTACGGACGTATTGCACCTCGATCCACGGTGCGACATCGTCGCACTGGTTCGACATCGTCGACTTCAGTGATTTGTCACGTCGAACGCCTGGAATCGCGAGTGCTGCTCTCGGCAGTGCTGGTCGGTTCAGCCAATATCAATGTGACAGAGAACGATGCGGCCACAGCAATCGATACTTCAATCACGATCACCGACGCAACCAGCACCACACTCGTGAGTGCACAGATTTCTATGACCAACTACGTGAGCAGCCAGGATGTTCTGGGATTCGCCAACGATGGTGCGACCATGGGAAACATCGCCATCACTGGCAATGTCGGCGGCGTACTGACGCTCGACTCGGCAGGTGGAACAGCCACCCTCGCCGAATGGGAATCGGCTCTGCATGCCGTCACGTACACGAACACCAGCGATAAGCCATTAACGTCAACGATCCGAAACGTCACCTTTACCGTGAATGACGGAACCGCTGACAGTAATACCATTGCGAGCAGCATCACGGTGACAGCGGTCAATGACCCTGCAGTGTTGGCAATCACAGCCAACATCTCAATCCCATCAAATGCTCCACCAACAGTGATCAACTCGACACTGACACTCACCGATATCGACAGCAAAACAGAGGAATACGCCAAAGTCACGCTGACCAATTTCGTGGTCGGTGAGGATGCACTCGGATTCATCAATGACGGCCTGACAATGGGGAATATTGCCAATTCCACCAACGCGACCGGGGTCCTGACTCTCGTCTCGGTCGGCGGAACCGCGAATCTCGCCCAATGGGAAGCGGCCCTGCATGCCGTAACCTATGTCAACACCAGCGCCACCCCGACATTGACCGTCCGCAACGTCACTTTCGAAGTCCAGAGCGGTCTGACTGTCAGCAATGATCTCGCCAGCACCATCACGCTGACCAGCGCAGCCACCGGTGTACCTGTCCTGTCAGGTCCCGGAACCACCAGCTTTGTCGAAAACAGTGTCGCCACGGCCATCAACACGACATTGACAGTCACCGACACTGCCAGCACCACGCTGGCAAGTGCTCAGGTCGCGTTGTCCAACTACGTCGCTGGCCAGGACGTGCTCGGATTCACCAATGATGGATTGACGATGGGGAACATCGCCGTCTCCACCAATGTTGGTGGAGTCCTCACGCTGACCTCCGCAGGTGGGACCGCAACACTAGTCCAGTGGGAATCGGCTCTGCACGCCGTCACCT
>CAIWEX010000517.1 GCA_903911795.1 uncultured Schlesneria sp. | reverse complement strand
CGGCTCCGTATGCTTCGCGACACGATGGCAAATGACCATCTGGCTGGCACTGTCAGCTATTTGGGTTTCGATTCTGGAATTTCAATGCGGCAGCAACCGAGGTTGAGATATTGCAGGGAGGGACCTGTTCCCTTCTGCAGCAAGTCGCTCCGCAGACTATAAACCATAAAACGGCCATTGCGCTGCACGTCAACCAAGTCGGCGTGCTTCAGGATCTTGAGGTGATGAGAAACCGTAACCAGTTCCGTCTCCAGGAACTCGGCAATGTCGCTCACCGTCATTTCCCCATGTCGCAGAATATCGATGATTCGCAACCGGATCGGCTCGCTAAGCGCCTTCAGTTGGTCTGCACATGAATTGGATTGAAACGTGTCGTTTTCCACAGTTTACACCGGTGTGAGGATGAATCGTGGCTACGAAGTTCGTTAAATGAATAATAGGGCGCCGTCACCTGAGCGAACTCGTGAATCCCTGTTGTCCTCTGATGCCCGAAGGGGCACCGGGACACCGCAGTTGTCACCCCTCAATCGATGCTGGTGCACCGGCTACGTCATTCTTAAAAAGCGATTTGAGCCTGACGGAAACCAATCCATCAGGCTCAGAGATCTTGTCGACTTGCCAATTATCACTCTCGATCAGAAGTTGCCGACGATTTCGCGTCCCGACCGGGTTGCAACCGCCTGCCAGAGTAGTCCATTAATCTGCTGATTGACGAATTTGACGGATCCGTCGCACATCAACACATTCACTCCACCGGGATGCAGACTGCGAGCCGCCTTCCAGCCCATCGCCGTGTAACCATAGTCATACGCATTGACAACACAGTCCATGTTGTTCGAGTTGGGTGTGTAGTAGTGGTTGTAAGATGCACAGCGAATCTCACCGGCATACCACGCGAACTGTCGGCGCTGTGACAAATTGAAGTATGGTGGATTGGCGCAAGCGCTGTCGGTAATGAAGATGCCTGTAGTGTATCCCAGGTATCCATACACACGGCGACGATCAACGGTCGCAGGCAATGACGTTGCCGAATCGGGCCCTGCTCCCAGCAAGCTTTCCGAAAACGCGACCGTATTGCTGCTGCCATCGGTGATATCTTCGATTCGGACACTGGAGTCCGCGAAGAACACACCATCCGCACCAAGCGGAGATCCATTCATCTGGACATTTCCACCAAGTGTGTCGACACCACTTCCCTGATTGGCGCAATAGTTCGTCGGTGCCAGACTTGTCACGCCATAACCACCATCGATCGACTTGCCAATGTCGCTTGGGCAAAGGAACGTCGGAACCAGCGACGTCACTGCTGTCATCGTATTTGGGTCGCCACCAGCAATCATCGTCACACCACCCACTTTGGCATATGTCGGCAGCGACAGATTCATCATGTTGTAGACGTTGGTCTGTTCCAGGTGAGGATTGAGAAACGCCAGCACGCCCCAGCCACCTGAAGAGTAATTGTAGTTCGTTCCACCCGGGCACAAGTTTGGTGGAAAGGTCTTCATCACGCCGTGATAGTTGTGAAGTGCCAGCCCAATCTGCTTGAGATTGTTACCGCATTGAGCACGTCGAGCCGCTTCGCGAGCCGATTGAACTGCGGGCAGAAGCAGCGCGATGAGCACCGCAATGATCGCAATAACCACCATCAATTCAATCAGCGTGAATCCCGGGCGGCGTTTGACTTGCCTTTTCTCAGTCATCGTGTTTCCTTCACAAACAGGAGAAGCAATCGGTGTCCCGTAAATTCGAAGTCCGGTGTGGAATCGAGGAACAACAGTCTTACAAATGTAAGATTGTTATAGCGTCAGAATGACTTGTCAATCGAAGGATCACAGATTGGAGCGACCGACGGGCTGAAAAATCCATCGCTCACCGTCCTGCCTCCAGTTCTGCGCCAGATCAGAAACAGGTTGGCCGCGCTGAATGCGCAAGCCGTCGATGTGGACCTGAACCCGCGCGTTGGGTGGAGTGGCGTTGACGATTTGCACATTGAATGTTGCATCACGTTCCAGTGTGGCCGGAAACGCTATCACAGGGGCAGGGTTATCCATCGCCCAAAGGTGCAATTCCTGGCTTTGCACTTCGTCGGTGAGTTGACGCATCGTGCGGAAATCACCTTTCAACCAGGCGAGTGTGAATAACTTAGCCCGCGGTTCCAGTTCTGTGGGATAACCGGGGTCTTCTGGAATGCGGTTGTCGTACGACTGAGGACGAAGCCACATGATGGCCATCAAGACAGCCACTGCTGCGATGACAGCTACGATGCGTCGATCGGTCCCGATTGCAAAGCGGTTACGAAATTGACTCCACTGACCCCGGCGGTTCCGCACCATCTGGACAAGGGTCCCATCCTCTTGGACCGCGAAGTGACACGAGCAGCGTCGGCAGGACATGGCTTTGCCGGGTTGAAGGCGTTCCCAACGGATATAGTTCAATCCATGGCATCCAGGACACCGCACTTCAATGCTGGTTTGAGCCGGTTGTAAAATCTCGGTACGGGCCGTGCGAGTCGCCAGGGCCGCCGCCATTTCCGCAGCCGACCTTTCAGCGCCACTCGGGAGCGCAGAAGTCACCGGGACTGTCGCTGCGGTCGATACCTCTGTCGCCATTGAATCGGCCTTGGAGACTTCCGTCCATGATGATTGGGATTCTCCTTGAGATTCGTGGTCCGGCGCAGAATCGGAAAGTACAGCAATGGCCAGATTATCCAAGTCTGCATCCGACATGTTGTCAGGCGATTCCGCGACAACTTCCACCGGAAGTTCTTGGGTGTGGCGTATGTCGGAAGCAGACGGGCGTGGATCGGTTACAGACTTGCGGTGCGATTCCGCAGGCTTGGGATTCCCTTTTTTCAACGGCCGAAACTTCGCTGTTGGCGTCGGTTTCGATGCTTTCGCGAGAGCGACATCAACACCTAATTGAGACAAACGCTCGATCGCTTCCGGTAGCCCCGGCTGAATTGCCAAGGCAGCCTCAAATTCCAGAATTGCCTTCTCGCTGTCGCCACGGGAAAGGCAGATCAATCCACGGTTCAGGTGCGCCCCCGCTCGATTCGTCCGCTGCTCAAGGAACT
>CAIWEX010000516.1 GCA_903911795.1 uncultured Schlesneria sp. | reverse complement strand
GGCATCATGATGTCGAGCAGAATTAAGTCCGGTTGATCCTGTTGGATTTGATAAACGGCATGTGCAGGATCGGTCGTCGAGTCGACACTTTCAAAACCCCAAGTCCGCAAATACTTCTTCGCAACGCGGATGTTGAGTTCCTCATCGTCGATGATGAAGATCTTCTGGAGTGACGGATCCTGATAGGGAATCGACCAGTCCGTCTTTTTGAAGCCCAGTTTTGCCGACGAGAATCCCTTCAGATCAAGATCTGAAAACTTGGATTCTGTGACGGGTTCCAATTCGGCGAGCATTCTTGGTCCTTTAGTGTCGTTCTGGAAAAATCGATCCAGATCGACATGCGTATAAAAAGTCGTGTTCAGACGGTTGCGATTTCCGGGATCTCGATCCGGTCTGAGTAGTTCTGAATTGTGATGACGTGTCGATCGATGTTGGCCCAGTCGTTCGTACGAATTCCTTCGCAGATTTGTGCCGCAGGACTCGTGAAGCATGGAAATCCGCTGGTGCCGGCCGATCCCTTGATCCAATGGGCGGCAACGAGCGAGTCGACTGGGTTGCGATCAGCGACCGCGACCTCAAGCTCGTGAACCTTCACTCGCAATGAGTCAACGAAGTCGACAACGATCTCAGCAAATTCGGGGTCGTTTGTTGGCAGCTTTGAACGAATCGGGCTCAGGTCAGGTGACTTGTCCTTTGCCACCGTAGAATGCAATTCCTGGTAAATCACGGAGATTCGCTGAAGCAGTTCATCAGCACTGACGGGCTTGCTGAGGAAGTCACTGCACCCGGCGGCGACGCATTTATCGCGATCCCCTTTCATCGCGTGAGCAGTCAGTGCGATGATCGGGACCATCACACCACCTTCGCGCATCTTCGTGGCGGCCGCGTATCCATCCATGACTGGCATCTGCATATCAAGCAGGATCACATCAAATGCATGTCGTCCCAGAACCAACTCGCAAGCCTGCAGACCATTCTCGGCCTGAGTCATCACGGCCCCAGCCCGTGAGAGAACCAGCGATATCAGTCGTCGATTCGCACTGCCGTCATCGACGACAAGCACTCGCAGGCCTTGGAATTTCGGAGCGTCTACTTCCTGTACGACGGGTGTGTGAGTCTCAATGATATCTCCGACTGCGCCGGCAGAGAGCATTGGGACGTTTTGGAGATCGCCAACGGCGATGGCCAACTCGAAGTTGCTACCGCGCCCGACTTCACTTTCGACAGTTAAATCGCCGCCCATCATGCGTGCCAGACGACGACTGATTGACAGGCCCAGGCCTGTTCCACCGTATTTACGTGTTACCGTGGTATCCGCCTGCACAAACGGGTCGAACACCTGCTTCTGCTTTTCTGGAGGTATCCCGATTCCGGTGTCGATGACGTTGACCACCAATTGTGTGGGATGGCTCTTGGGTTCAACATGAGCAATCAGTTGCACTCCGCCAGTCGCCGTAAACTTGCGGGCATTTCCCAGCAGGTTGATCAAGATCTGGCGGAGACGAACGGGATCGGTATCAACTTGCTCAGGGATTGGTCCCTGCCAGTTATAATCAAGACTCAGATTTTTCTCACGGAATCCGACACGCATCAGCGAGACAACTTCCGCCAGCAACTGGTGCGGCGATTCTGCTCGTTTTTCCAGTTGCAACTGACCGGATTCAATCTTCGAAAGATCCAGAATATCGTTGATAACCGTCATCAGATGTTTGCCGCTGGAATGGAGCGTCGACAGCATCTCGTCGCGATCTTCGGGAGAGTCAACCCAGCCGCGTCGCAACAGATCGGCATATCCCATGATGGCATTAAGCGGTGTGCGGATTTCGTGGCTCATATTCGCCAGGAAGTCACTCTTGGCACGACTGGCCGCTTCGGCCGCTTCACAGGCTGTTTCCAGTTCTGCAGTACGGCCGGCCACTCGCTGTTCCAGGTGATCGTTTGCATCCTGGAGTTCCTGCTTGGAAGCCTGGATCTGAACCAGCATTCGATTGAATGCGCGAAACAGATCACCCAGTTCGCCATCGACAGTTCCTTCGACTCGCAAGGCGTAGTTGTCTTCGTCGGCGACCTGACGTGCGACATTGGCCAGACGATCAATCGGCTGCACGATCCCGCGCTGCAGAAATAGAGCCACTCCGACAGCAACGATCCATGAACCAAGTCCGACGAGCGCCGTCAGAACGGCATACTTACGAATCGCTCGCCAGACCGTCGTAAAATCGATTTGAAACTTCAGCTTTCCAATGACTTCACCATCACTGCGAACCGGCGTTTCGAGGATGTAGTGACCGCTGGGAAGTACAGCATCACTTGCGAATGTTTCGTGAGCCGCAGAGCGATTTGGATAGGCCCCCACCAGTTCACCAGACATGGAATAAATCGCAGCGACAGTGACGCTGGATTCTGCACGAAGTGCCGCTAGGAGCCGGTCGGCCTGGACCGAATCAACGAATTCAACGGCTGCGGCACTGTTCAGCGCCAGCAGTTCCGCCTGGGATTCCAGTGGATCCCATTTCGCATTCTGCAGCGTGATTACCCCATAGGCAGCAAACACAGAGCATGCCAGCAGCAGTGCGACCGTTACAGAAAACGTTGCCAGCAGCATCAGCTTGCGCCGGATGGTTCCAGGTGTCTTTGATGTCGTCTCTGTCATGATGAGCTTCTTATGCTGGTGGCAGCTATTTGCCTTGTTTGACAACTCGCACGAGATTCAGGCTGAGTAACCGTCCATCCGGTTCCAATTTCCGCCGCTTCAACTCAACGGGGTCGGCTTCGATCAGAAGGGATTCCCCTTGGCGAACAAAAGAACAGGCCACGCCTGTGGCATTCAGTGGATCAGCTTCGTCCCGCCAAACGAGAACCGGTTGATTGACCGTCCGTTTCAAAATGGCGTCAACAATCTCTGGTTTGGCGTCTGTTGGAATGAACAGCAGGTGGCATGGTTGGTAATCCTGCTCACTCTTGATCACAACGACCCGGATCGGCCGATCTTTCAACTTGCGACTGGCCAGCTTTTGCAAACCGCCATGAAAGGGATCAGGATCGATGACACCGATGACAAACGGTGCCGTCTGAGTCTTGGCATCATCTGGCCAGGCGATGAATTTGGAGGTCGCGTAAAGTCGAGCCAGCTTTAAGTCGTACTCAGCGGCAACTCCGGGAACTCGCTCAGCCGCCTGCATCGTCTCCTGTTCGCGCACCGACACCGCCACCGCGACAGCAGCGGTCAGAACCAGGCAAATGACCCGGTTTGGGGGACGGCGTTGGAGCCTTGCTGACAACACGAAACCAATATCCCAGTAATGCGGCATCGCAAATGGCGCAGTGCGTCTGCGCCACTCAACGAATCATGTGGATATTGGGAACATAGGTTGCGATTTCGCATCGTGCTGACAAATTGGCCAGCCGTGATGGTGTGCACGTTCACCTATCCCGAATACTCGTTATTGTCGTTAGAGTCAGTTTCGTTGGCAGTTGCGTGTTCGCGCCGCGGCCCCACTTCAACTACGGATGGTAGGGCTTCTCAGGCCTTTTCGGCTTTTGCGGATGACCCCAACGGTGTGGGCAATCCGGTCGTGAGTGATGGGAACGAATGCGCCTGTCGAATCAATGGACTGCCGTGGCCACATCTCTGCCAAATACTTGTTGCTCGCCCTCGAAGACAATTCGACCATGCGCGGACCAGGGACATTTCCCAGAAGCATTTTCGAGCAAGCGCTTTGGTGCCTGGTCGTCGTGATTGCATTTGGTGCGTCTGAACAGCTTCTTACGGCGGAATCGCCGAGTCCTGCTGACGAGAACACCGATTCACCTGCTGCTCCGGCTAACGAGGCGGATCCCGCCGATGTGAATCTGGATGCATTATTGGATCTGGCGGAAAAAGCTCCAGAGAGCTTGCAGTCCATCAATGTCAAAGAGGCACCGCGAGGGTTGGCTGTCAGCCCCGATCTGGTTTTCAATCCAAATGAAAGTCAGAACTCCGCCAATTCCATCGGGGAATTGCTGACAAACGCACCGGGTGTCATCAGTCGAAGTACCTCCGCACTGAATCAGGATGCGCGAATTCGGGGCTATTCCGGGTCGCAGACCGTCGCCGTCGCTAATGGGATGAATCAAGGACGAACGCGCCTGGACATTGATTCGCTCTTCAGTCAAATCGACCCCAATCTCGTTGAATCGATCACCGTGATTGCCGGGCCCTACTCCGTCGAATACGGTCCAGGTTTCGCATTCTTCGATGCTCAGTTGATAACCCCTGGACGCTCCAATGCGATGAAGTACACATCCACTTCAAACTTCGGATTCAATTCGAATGGCCAGCAATTGATGTGGCGTGAGACTGCCGGCTTCTCTGATCAACACTCGGGAGCGATTGTCAGTTTTGGTCAGAGGATGGGGAACGACTACCGTGCAGGTTCGCCATCAACGGATTTCCATGTCCCGGCCAGCTACCATGTTCAGGATGTCTACGCTGTGATCAGCGGCGACATCACAGATCGCAGTCGAGTTGACGCCAGCTTTCTGCACCAGGCGATTCAGGACACCGAACTACCCGGCGTTGCCTATGACATCAATCGCCAGAACGCCGATCAGGTCAACCTGCGATATGCCTGGCGCGACGATGCGACAAACACCGATCGCTTTCAGGCTCAATTCTGGTGGAACGAAGCCACCTACAGTGCCGACGCTTCGCGTCCCTCAAAGCAAGTGACGTTCGTCAGCCGTCTCATCGATGAACCGTATCCAGACATGGCGGGCGGCGGAACTTTGATCGGAAACGGATTGTCAGACAACTGGGGTGCACGAGGTCTGGCGCTGTTTGGGGATCAGGAAGTCTGGCAATTGCGAACCGGGGTCGACTGGCGACGGATTCGTCAGTTCTATCGTGAACAGGATTTTCAGGCGAACGGAAGTCCAGCTCTGATGGGTGACACGTTTGGAATCCCCAACTCTTCACAGGATGACTTTGGCCTATTTGCCGGAGGAACTTTGAAACCCGCCGATCGCTGGACCGTCGCTGCAGGACAGCGTCTGGACGCGGTTGCCTATGGGCTGACATCATCCGATCTTGTGGCGTCAACCGCTCAAAACTCACCAAACGGAGACTTCTACCCGGGATTTGACACGTCGACTCGCCTGCTGAGCACCACATATTTGACGAGCAGCATCCAGGCAACGGACGATCTGACATTGAATGCAGGGGTCGCCTACGCCATGCGACCTCCGAATCTTACTGAACTCTACAGCGATCAACCGTTCGCACCGTTAGTTCGGTTCGGAAACAGTTTTGCATTCGGCAATTCGGCACTTGCGTCGGAAAAGAATCTGCAATTCGATCTCGGCTTCACGAAACGCTATGAAAAGGCGAAGTTCGGCGCACGTGCATTTCATAGCGAAATCCACGATTACATCGGGCTCGCGGCATCGAACTATGGAACATTCCCGCAAAACGGCACGGCACCCCCCGGAACACTCGGCCGAGGTCGCCCCTACATGGCGGATCCCAACATACCAAACCAGGACCTCAACGCCGATTCCGCATCACTCGGTTATGTCTATCGAAACATCGACCGGGTCACGCTCTCGGGCTTCGATGTGATTGGCGAACAGCAGGTTCGTCCATGGCTCGAGTTTACTGAGTCGATCAACTACACGTACGCCAACAACTGCGATCCGACGTGGGTGGATGTCTACACGGGCCAAGTGATCAACTCGGTTCCAGCGAAGGGTTACCTGGGATCTATCCGATCAACGGAGCCGTTTCCGTTCGACTCGTGGAACCAGAAAATCGCAAGTGGACACTGGAATGGCAAAGCCGAGCCGCCGCACGTCAGAACCATCTCGCCTACAGTCTTGGTGAAGTTGGAACCCCCAGCTTCATCGTCCACAACATCTATGCGAACTATCGATTCACCGACCACATTTCACTTCGTACGTCCCTGTTGAATGTGTTCGATCTGAACTACTACGAACACAATTCGCTGGCAATCGTCGACCAGAACGGCAACATCGGCTTCGTCAAGAACCCCGGTCTTTCATGGTTTGCCGGGCTGGACTGCAGCTTCTAATCATCCACGTAATCGCTATCGACGCCGGTTGGAACTAACCCATTTGGCGGAAATAATGCCTGAACCTTGTGGATTGCTTGAATGAGTCAACCGACACAGCTTTCGAACGCCGCGCGTAGTTCTCGCATATTCTGATAGCGATCCTTCGGATCCTTGGCCATGCATTTCACGATGACTTCGTCAACTCGCGATGAGAGTTGCGGATTGTGGGTCGAAGGTGGCGAGACTGGTTCGTTCACGTGGGCCATTGTCAGGGCAAACACGGAATCGCGTATGAACGGGGGTTTGCCCGTCAGGACGAAATAGGCTGTCGCACCGAGCGAATAAATGTCCGCACGTCGGTCGACCGCATTGGGATTCATTGCTTGTTCCGGGGCGATGTACTTGGGGGTTCCGCAGATTCCCCCGAGATGAGTCACCAACGTGGATTCAACAGACGTTTCCTCAGTCGCTCGAACCAGCCCGAAGTCGACAACTTTAGCGACGTTTGCCATTCCCCCAACATTCGCCGCCATCAGATTCGAAGGTTTCAGATCGCGGTGAACAAGCCCTGTCTGGTGAGCTTCTTCCAGTGCATCGCAGACCTGTGTCAAAATGTGCATGGCCTGGTTCGGTGGAAGTGGACCATCACGGCTGACCAGTTGTTCCAGCGTCAGTCCATCCAGCAGTTCCATCGCATAGAAGAAGCACCCTCGGGCATCGACCCCATAATCGAAAATGCGAACAGTGTTCCAGTGTGACAGGCGTGCCATCGCCTGAACTTCACGTTCGAAGCGCGACAACGCAATGCGATTCGACGTGTATTCAGGCAGGATCAGTTTGACCGCACATCGCCGATGCAGCAATGAATGCTCGGCTTCGTAGACATGGCCCATGCCCCCTTCACCAAGTTTCCGAATCAGTCGATACTGTCCGACCTGATCGATGCCACCCTTTTCAACTTTCGCAACATTTGCGATCAAATCGTCAAACTGTGCTCGACTGAGTCCCGAAGCGGAATCGCCAACGCTATTGCCGGGGAATCGAGTGCCACGCAATTTTTGCGGGGCTCGACGACGATTCAACAGGGCTCGAGTCTTCCCCGCGAAGGCCGCGTAGTCGACCGGCTTGAAGACGATATCGTCCACACCTTCATCGATCAGTCCGCGAGCCACTTCGGGTTCCAACACAGACGTATGGACGACAACCAGCGGTGGATTGTTCTGGCCGAGTAACTCGATCACCAGATCACCGCCATGTTTGTTCGGCATTTTCAGATCAGTGATGACGACTTCATAGTCGCTGGCCTCAAATTTCGACATGGCCTCGATCCCGTCCGAGGCACAGTCACATTGGAACCCTTCGCGTTCCAGCGCAAACATGACCATCTTGCGCGAAATCGCTTCGTCGTCGACCACCAGCGCGCGAGCAGAAAAGTCAGTCATTTTAGCTCAGTTCTTGTTGACATTCGATCACGGTGACCGCGACCATTTCGATGTTTCTGAAGGATAGCTCTGAATTTGACACCCGATACGGATCTGATCTCAATTCGCGTCGAAAAGCGTCGGACAGTGACTTTTGTCCCGATTGAGCGACGTTTCCTCAGGTTCGACTTCGTTACGCCATGACGGCAACTTCGTTGGTTTCGATCACTTCTGGAATGCCTGCGTATCGTCTTCGGTAGCCGTCGAAATCACTGAGGCAAGTTTCGAATGCTGCGACAACATCGGGATCAAAATGAGTCCCCGAATCTCGCAGAATGATGGCAGACGCCTCTTCGTGCGTGTACGCCGGCTTGTAAACACGGACAGACGTCAGAGCGTCGTAGACGTCGGCGACCGCCATGATTCTTGCACACAAAGGAATCTGTTCGCCCGACAACCCGTGCGGGTAGCCACGTCCATCAAACTTTTCGTGGTGCGACAAAATGATGTCGTGCGCCATATGCAGGAATCGGGCGTTGGGAAACTCGTTTCGCATCGCGGCGATGGTTTCAGCACCGCGGATGGTATGGGTTTTCATGACTTCGAATTCTTCCGCCGTCAATCGTCCCGGTTTCAGCAGAATGCTG
>CAIWEX010000515.1 GCA_903911795.1 uncultured Schlesneria sp. | reverse complement strand
TGATTCCTTCGCGCTCTTCGTGGCCTTCGTGGTGAAAGAAAGCCGGACAAGGGATCCCGTCAGGTGCGACAGCCCTATCAAAATGGATAAGAACTGAATCAGGGGCCGTTGAATCGGATTTTGCCCTGGACGTACAGGACTTGTTCGGCTGGAAGATATCTCTCGGCTACGCGATGAGGCCGATCGCTCGTCTTCGGGCTACCGGTGTCCGCTTTCAGGACTTCGGCGCTGCGACCGCCTTCTTCGCGTTCACTTGTTTCGCCTGCGGTGGCTTCTTCGCCTTCAGTGACTTTGGGGGAAGAGACTTGAACGGGCGCGATGCCACGATGTTTGATGGGGATTGTGGCAGCACGATACTTTCCCAGCAGCACTGCTCGCCGACGTACGTCCCTTTCACACTGCCGGTTAATGCCTGGTATGGAATTTGGTAACCCGCTCCGTAGCCAATGCCAATTCCGTTTCCAGCGTCCAAGCCGTAGAAGCTGCCCCCGAAGCCAGGTGGAACATACCCGAAGTCCTGTGCTGCCACGTTCCGACTCATGAACACGATGCCGATTAAAGCCATGGCGAGCGTAAGTTGTCGCATGTCGTTTCCCTTTTGCGATTCTGAGTGACTCGTACTGCTGACGTATTCTTTGACGCCGCAGTTGCCGCTCTGGTGACATCTGGGATCACAAAAAACGATCGAGATTTTTCCGAACGTTCCAACGCACGGACAACAAGGGAGGGCGAGGCTCCAGCCGAGCCGCGATTGAGTATTGATGCCCTACTGCATTTCCGGTTCGGCTGGAGCCTCACCACCTCGCCCTCCCGGAACGACGCCCGGCGCAACCCCATGAACAGTAATGGTGAATCGTTCGTGTTCTGAAGGGACGCCGAATCGGAGTTGATCGTACACCTGTTCGCCATCCAGTGAGATGCGGCGTTCCTTCAAAACGCGGGAATCGGGGGCGTTGAATCCCCAGGGCGTTGCCCTGGGCTGATATGCCTTGTCCCGTTGGGACAAATCCTGCCCCAACGGAGCGCTGCATACCAGCTGGGGGTGAACCAAAGATCAAAAGATGCGCCTGAAACTCAGGCCTCACCCTCCCGTTGCGGGGATCACCGAACGGACGGCGGTTCCCACCCCGTGTTGTCGCAAATAGGATCAACGATTTCCCGTGCGAGCGAGAGACAAAACGCCGTCACGCATCGCCGCGTTGCGATGCATGATCGACCATCAACACCTGTCCGCCATCCGCCCACGAAATCGAAAAGACAACACCAGTGTCGTCATTCTCTAGATTTCCCAGAAAACATCGATATCATTTCGACAACCACAGCAGGCACTTTGCGTCGAAGTGATTAGTGCTCGTGACAATTTCTGAATGAAAGAGAGATTCCCGTGACCGCCCGATGGATTGCGTGGTCGGACGTCAGTCATCAGTTCCCCGCTGCCGATGCTCCCCAGTTGATTGGGATGATCGAACGCCTGATCGATGCTGCGGCTGTTGCTGAACACGACGTGGAATTCCTGCGACAGCAACTGTCAGACATGTGCGGCGAACTTGGTGCCAGTGGTGCTGGCATCCTCGAACGATCACCTCACTGGAACAGTACCGCTCAGACCGGCCGCTGGAACCAAGCTGATATTCCGCGAGACTTGCTGGCAGATGTCCTCGATCGCGATGCCGGGGTCGCAACAACGATCGAAGGTACGAATCCAGGTGGACTGGTAGCTGTTCCTGTCAGTGGCCGGACTCGTACCGGTGGCGTTTTGACGTTCACAGGCCGGCATCTCTCGGCCGAAACACTGTCGCTGGCAGTTGTGTTGGGCAAGACGCTCGGTTCATGCCTGGATGTGCTGGCAGATCGGTCACGATCCGAAAAACGGATTGAAAGCCTGCGCGGCATCCTGAAGGTCTCGCTCACTTTATCCACCGTCAAAGAAACGGAACCGCTGCTCGAACTGATCGCACGCGAAGCCGTCCGAATCCTCGATTGCGATCGAGCCAGTATCTTTCTGTGGGATCGTGAGCATCAGGAAGTTGTCGCCTGCCCGGCACTCGGTGTCGAAGGGAATTCGCTGCGACTGCCAGACCGGACCGGGGTCGTCGGTGAAGTCATTCACTCGGCCAAACTCCTGCGAGTCGACGATGCCTATCACGACTCCCGATTCAGCCGCAAGGTGGATCAGTCGAGTGGCTATAAGACTCGCAACCTACTGTGTGCCCCGCTGTTTGACGCCGAACACAAACTGCTGGGTGCGTTTGAAGTCATCAACAAGAACTCCGGTGACTTCACAGCCGACGACGAAACAACACTGGAAGACCTGGCGATCCAGGCTGCGATTGCACTGAAGAACACTCGTGAGCGGGAATCGCTTATTCGTTCGCACCGCCAACTGACGGAGCAACTGACGCGCGGCGTATCGCTGATCGGCGAAAGTCCTGCCATGCAGGCCATGCGCAGTACAATCCGTCGGCTGGCTGCCATCGATCTGCCGGTTCTTATCCTGGGAGAAAGCGGTACGGGAAAAGAAGTCGTTGCTCAGACGCTGCACTTCCAGGGCCCTCGCGCCGATCGCCCGTTCGTGGCCGTGAACTGTGCGGCACTGACGGAAACGCTGCTGGAAAGTGAACTGTTCGGGCACGAGAAAGGAGCATTCACTGATGTTCGCGAAATGCATCGCGGCAAGTTTGAAGTCGCCGAAGGAGGGACCATCTTCCTGGACGAAATCGGAGACATGAGTCCCGGCGGACAAGCCAAACTGCTGCGAGTACTGGAGCAGAAAGTGATCACTCGTGTCGGTGGATCACAGGCCATCCCCATTAATGCTCGCGTGATCGCCGCGACGAATGCTCACCTGGCAGAAGCTGTACGAGCTCGAAAATTCCGTGAAGATCTTTACTTTCGCCTGAACGTTGTCACGCTCGATCTGCCTCCGCTTCGTGATCGTCCCGAGGATGTCTTGCCGCTGGCAGAGCATTTCCTGAATGGATTTGCGGTCCAGGCCCGCAGGCCTCGCCTGGAGTTATCGCCAGACGCCCGCAAGCGGATGCAGTCTCATACCTGGCCGGGCAACGTCAGGGAACTTCGCAATCTGATGGAACGGGTCGCGTTTCTGGCTCCCAATGACATCATTGAAGCCGACGACCTGGCGTTTATTCTCAGCCCTGACCAGAACCGCAATAACGAACCATCGCTCGATCTCGGCCTGAGTGAAGCGACCAACATGTTCCAGCAGGACTTTATCCGTCGAGCGATTCGTCGAGTCCGGAACAACATGAGCGAAGCCGCCAGGCTGCTTGGCCTGCATCGCTCGAACCTTTACCGCAAAATGCGGCAACTCAAGATGAGCGAAGCGGGGAACGAAGGGGACGAAGATCTCGAACTCGGTGACGAACCTGTCTGAATGACCGTGCGAGATTTCGCTCGAAGGTCAAGGAGGAGGTCGCCGCGAAGACACTGCTTCTCCGAGGACTTCGAAGCTGTGGCACCCAACACGGGTAACAATATTCGTAGCTGAATTCGTGAGAATTCAGGAGTTTTCAACCAACTCCGAACTCTCACGAGTTCGGCTACCGGTGCTTCCTCTGTTGCTCGCGTTGAGTGGCACCACCGCAATAACCATAATCACACAGGGTCGTTAATCGTGCACGGTCATTTAGAAACGGCACCATTCATCTCATCGTTCGTCGAAATAGACGTAATGGCGGATCGCGCACGCGATTTTCGGTTCGTTGTAGTAGTGACCCCAGACATGGCGGCAGCCGATCAGTGACGTGACATCGCATTCGGTGATCCGGCAGGCGCGTTTTCCCAGCCGATATTCGTCGTACATCGTGACACCCGCTCGTCCCAGGGCCCGACTGGCAAACAACTGGTGCGTCGGATGAAAGAACAAAGGAAGATCGAATCGATTCCTGACGTTCAAGACCGCTTCTGTCCGGCATAAGGCCATGTCATAACGTTCACCGGGATTGAGCCAGTCGTGATCCATGGCAGCCGCTGCCAGAACGGTACGGATTCGCTGGTGGTTATACGGACCGCCCTTGAAACACCGCCCATGAACCAACCCTCCCGACAACAGGTGCAAGGTCGCAGAGACCATTCTGGCACCGTGGCTGTGTCCAATCAGGCTGATGGGATTGCTATCGGGAACGCGTGAGACAATATCCGCCAGATAGAGAGAGTTCATTTCCGCTCGATGCCCCAGGCGCCTGGCATCAGCAGTATCGAGCGCATGAGGCACCATGTTGTGAGCTTCGTCGCTGGGCCACGAGAAAAAGATCATTTTTACCGGACGTTCAGGCGCTGCCTTACGCAACCAGCGATACGTCGCCGCACTGTCACGCAAGACCGACTCCCAAAGGACGAAGCTGCCGTGAACCATGATGCAGACAGGAACACCAGGTTCCAGCGAGGCATACATTTCCTGCAAATCGCCCCGTCGACCTGGTCCCGGCCCATCAAATCGAAAGACCTGATAATTGCAGTCGAGGCCACATTCGAGACGATCGTTACAGCAACGGGCGCTGACAATCCAGTAATCGGGATCGCAGGGGCCTCGAACGGTGACCGCTGCGGAATGTCCGGGACCGCTCTGCACGAAGGCAGGCTCCGGTACCGGGCGCAGTACTGCAGGTGACGGTAGTTCCTGCGACCACGCGGAACCAACAATGGTCAAGAGACACGCGAGCAGCACGCCACCGTGGCAGGTCAACACTCTGCAAAGTGAGGGAATGCGCATCGCGAGAATAATTCGAAGGTAGAAAAAAAGCCTCCGACGAACTTCGTCGGAGGCGATCATTTCGCCGCCAGGGCGAAAATTTTGCGGACCACTCTGCCACCTGCATCGCAAACCGATCAGATTTGCGATAACAGTCATCGACATCAGTGAAACCGGATGAAATCAATCACCGATCACTTCTTTTCAGCATCGGCGTCCTTGGCAGCAGTCTTCGGAGCTGGCTTCGCAGGAGCGGTGCTGGCAGCCGGAGCGGCTGGAGCAGCGGCAGGTGCAGTTGCTGCAACAGCAGGCTTCTTTTCGCGATAGGCTTTGATGACGTCATCGGTGATATCAACACCAGGATCGACGGCCAGCAACAGTCCTTCGTTCTTCGGCACAACAATGCTCAGGCCACGCTTGGCAGCGACTTCCTGCAGCACGGGCTTCAGATCGTTGCGGAACTTGGCGATCTGGGTCTGCTTGTATTCGCCGAGTTTCGCACCGTATTCGTTTTGAGCGCGAGCAAGAATATTGCGGGCGTTCAAGGTCATCTGGCCGACTTGTTGCTTTGCTTCTTCGGGAATTTCTTCAGGCTTCTTCGTGGTCAGATCGATTCCAAGTTCCTTGGCCTTGGCGTCGATTTGCCCCTGGAAGTTGTTCTGAGCGGAAACCAGTTGTTGCTGGACCGAACTCGCGGTCATCTTGTATTGTTCGTCCATCTCAGCTTTGCGACCGGTTTCGGCGGCAACCTTATCCAAATCGACGACGGCGAGACCGCCTCGCGAAGTGGCTGGGGCTGAACCCGATGAACCACATCCGGTCATCAATGCCGTGACACCGGTCAACGCGAGACAAATACCAAGCTTGCGCATCCAAAACTCCTTCTTTGAAAGGCGGGTGGTAGGCTGAAATTGATCAGCAAGTTGTCGGGAAGTTAGGACAAACGCAAAATTGCGTAAAGTCCAAGATTCGCTCCCAAATCGAACTTTTCGCGCCGATTGTGCAATCCTGAGCACTTTCGGCCAAAACCAAGGCGTTCCACGCGGTCCTGGCATCCTTTCAAACGGCTGGTCAGATATCCGCACGAACAGCTCAAAGCAGGCGAACAGATGGCACCTCAAGGAAAAGCAGGGGGACTCCGCCCAAAGTTTCACTCGGACTGGAAAGCGTTGAAGCGATCCGTTTCAATTCCTGCCTGGTATCGCGTCACGACATGGTTTTCGGGTTCGATCAATCAGCGCAGAATGCGCTGGCGTCCGGTTTAACCGTGGGCTCGCACCCACCAGCGATTGGACCTAACTCGAATTCTCAGCCGTAACGCAGCACTGAATGCCGTTTCGATACGTGGAAAAAAGAGGTCTTCATGTCGACTGATGCAACGCTGACCCGACCGGGAACTGCCACTTACATGGGGCATCCCAGTGGATTGTTCCTGCTGTTCTTCGTCGAAATGTGGGAACGATTTTCGTACTACGGGATGCGAGCCCTGCTGGTCTTTTACATGACCAAGGGATTTCTGAATCTCAACGACAAAGCGGCGTACGCCATCTACGGAGCCTACACAGCACTCGTGTATGCCACACCGTTCATTGGCGGAATGCTGGCGGACAAACTGCTGGGGGCTCGACGTGCTGTCGTTCTCGGTGGAATGCTGATGGCGGC
>CAIWEX010000514.1 GCA_903911795.1 uncultured Schlesneria sp. | reverse complement strand
GTCTAAATGGTCGGCCGTCCACGGTCGACAGACGCGCCTTCACCGCTGACGACCTTACTGAAGCGTCGTTTGTACTCAAGTTCTTCGTTGAGTTCGGCTGGAATCATCATGATCCAGACGAAGGTTATCATGGCCAACGGAACCCACCAGCCTGTCTGTGATGTTATTTCCAAGCCTTGGCGAGCAAGTGTAAAAATCAGCACCGTCCCCCAGCCGATGGTCCATATCGTGTTGACCATTAGTCCAATCGGATTAGACCGTAAGCGGATTACGACTCGCGTCCCGTTCGCATTGGGTTCGAAGTGACCATGTGCTACGGGAAGATATGTGTTCCGATGGTCGATGATAAGGTACAGGCGGAATCCGCCCTCCCATACATCTCCCGAGAAAAACTTGTGTTTCGCAGCAAATGGCCAGCCGAAACGGAATGCGATCGGTTCGCCGACCTCTGCCTGGATTCGTTCGCGAACGAGTGGAATCGGATCGGAACTCTGAAACACGAGCGTGGTCGTGGGAGATCGGACTCCTAATGGGATTCCACCGAATTCTCCCACAACTCAATCCGGTTCAATCAGATACCCACAAAGGGGGAGTCCCTCGCTGTTTCGTCAGTGGTTGATAATGAATTCGTTCGAGTTCAACAGTGCCCAGAAGACGTCTTGCAATCCGTGAATCGGGTCCCGTTCTTTGCTGTTCTGGAAGGCCTTGTCGAACGCGGACATCTCGGCTGCGGTTGGCTTCCTCGCCAAAGCTGTCAGATACAGGATTTCGATCTTGCCCGGGATTCCCTTGGTGAACTTCACAGGGGTTGATTTGGCAGGCTTTGCGGGGACTCGGGATGTCTTTAATTTCCCGGTTTCTTCCGGCTTCAGGACTGAGCCATCCATCACTCGTCGCAGGAAGCCTCCCTGATCGCCGCTGATGGCGGTCCGGATCAGATCGCCGTTCATCATGACCAAGGCTTGAGGGACCGTTCCGTTGAAGTCGGTCGATTCGTCGTTCTCGTCGGTTCCGAAGGTTCGCACGAACTGGCCCAGCCATTCATTCCGCTGGCGTTCTGACTGTTCGTAATTGCGGCCGGTTTTATGGGCTTCTGTGGCGACGATCAACGAATCGTAAAGCTGTTCCGCGGTGAACGGCTTGACGTACATCCGGCTGAATAGCGGAGTGCTGCCGGTCGCCGGATCGTCGATCTTGTTGCCGTCGTGTCCCTGGCTGGTGAGATTGTACGTTTCACTGGCCGTAATCCACCGAGAGAGTCGCTTCAGGTCGTAGCCAGCAGTTCGGAACTCAGTCGCCATATACGCGATCAGGTCTGGGTTGGACGGAGGGTTATGCGGCCCCATGTCGTCGATCGGTTTTGTAAAACCAACGCCGATGTAATGCGCCCACATCCGATTGACGATCGCTTGAGCCATGAAAGGCTTCTTGGGATCGGTCACCATTTTTGCCAGTTGTTTGCGAGGTGTGTCAGACGATGCCGAATCGGTCGGGGTCCCGTCGACAAACTGGCGACCGATCGCTTCCATCAATCCAGATCGCTTTTCGAAAAAGATAATCGGATCGGCTTCGTTATCGGACAGAGTGAATTCGTCGCGTTGATTTCCACCGGCTCCCTGGCGTCGGGTTCCTCGAAAGAAGGCATTCATGCCCCAGAACTGCGACTGCTTCCAGTCGTTAAAGGGGTGGTTGTGGCATTGAGTGCACTGAACCTGCATACCCAGGAAGATGCGAGCCGTTATTGCTGTGGCCGGGACGGCATTGTCGTTCAGATGAGCCGCCAGAAAGCCGACGGCACCGTTGCCGCGGCTTTCCCCTTCGGCCGCAATCAGTTCATAGGTGAACTGGTCATAACTGAGATTCTTTTCAAACTGTCGTTTCAGCCAGCGTTCCAGTTCACCGCGATTCGTGCGACGGTTGTTGGCCCTGCCAATCAGAATATTTCCCCAGATCGTCGAGAAGTGTTCTGCGTAATCGGGATCGTCGAGCAGTTCGTCGACAAATCGGGCTCGCTTGTCGGGGCTGGTGTCGCCCAGGAATTGCACCAGGCGATTGAACGAGGGGGTACGGCCGAGGATATCGAGCGACACGCGCCGGGCAAATTCCCCATCGTCAGCTCGTGGGGACGGCGTGACGTCATTATCTTTCCAGCTTTGCTTCAAGAATTCGTTGATCTTGGCAATGATCTCTTCGTCAGACGATGCGCCCCGACTGACGCTGGTTAACGAGAAGATCAAGGTTGCAGCAAAAACAACGTTCAGAATGGAACGGTTCAGAATTGACCGGAAAGAAACGGCGGGACCGGGCATTTTAGGTTCCTTCGAATGGCGATACGCCTGAACGGATCTTGATATGTAACCCACCAGAACCAAGAAAGGTTCGTGGGGCTTTTGAACTCGCCCCGTTTGACCGATATCATAGCGTCCCAGCGCTCCGGCAGGCAAAGTCCGAAAGGAGATCGGAAGTTACGATCTTCGGGTTGCATCGGGCATCCTCGATGCGGCCAGGTTTTCGGAAATTATATTACCTTCACGCCAGAAACGACTTGCGACAATTCAAGGAAGCTTTCATGTTGAACATTCCCGCTCAAGGTGCTCTCGATTTTCTCTCACTGGGGGCGCTTGTCCACCGGCTCGATCCAGGAATTATCCCATTCCGAAAGGCGAATGAGTGCCGGATTCACGTCAGCGGCGGCGAATTCAACGTCTCGGCAAACCTGTCTGACTGTTTTCGGATGAACACGGGCGTCGCTTCTGCGATGGTCAATTACCCGATCGGCGATCTGATTGCGGAACGCGTTCGGGCGATGGGAGTCAAGCCGTTTTACAAGCGT
>CAIWEX010000513.1 GCA_903911795.1 uncultured Schlesneria sp. | reverse complement strand
CCTGGATAAACGGATTGAATGGGTAAGTCTGAGCGACCCCCAAAACAGCCGAACTGACATTCTCGGTCTGACGCAGGGCGATCAGGTCGGGATTCTGTGCTAAACCGAGTGAGATACTCTGCGAAAGTGACAATGTCGCCGCAGCAGCTTTCACTTCATTCCCCGGATCGACCACTTCGGCTGCCGCGAGTTTGATTTCGGAGTCTGATTCGTGAGTTCCCTGGGGCTGACGAACGACATTCCGGGGTTCCTCATTGAGAGCTTCTACCCGTTGGGGTCGTGTCGCGACTTTAGCTGAATCGGCAGTGCGGCAGCCGCCACAGAGAATGGCGAGCACCGACATTATCCAGCAGACTTTGGCCATTTATGAAATCTCTCGCGTCACCCAATCCACACCGAAAGCGTCAACCGCAGCCAGGCACAACTTGTCCAGGAACGCGATTGCATCGCTTTTATCTTCTTTCGGTGTTCGACCAACTGTTCCCGAAGTTCAAGTCGTACGGTTGAGTGAGAGTTTATGATTCGACGGGCCAGAAGGTTGCATTCCGTAAACTCTTGCAGTCAGGTGAACTCTGCGGCCTATCCCGACAGTGACGATTATGCCGTGCGTGCCGCCCGTGAAAAGCTCGTCATGCGGGATCCTCGTCAGTTGGCATGACCGCGTGACGTCCCCACAAAAGATACAGCGGAGGCAGCAGGAACAAATTCAGGAACGTCGATGTGACCAGCCCTCCCACGATCACGACAGCCAACGGATACTCAATTTCATGACCGGGCTTGTTCCCCGAAATGGCCAGGGGCAGCAGTGCGAGCGCTGTTGTCAGGACCGTCATCAAGATCGGGATCAATCGCTCCTCTGCACCGCGCAGGACGAGGTTCAGGCCGAAGGGTTCACCTTCTGTTTCCTGAAGGTGGCGATAATGACTCACCAGCATGATGCCGTTTCGAGCAGCAATTCCCAGCACGGTCACGAATCCGATCAGCGATCCCAATGATAGAACTCCCCCCGCCATCCACGCGGCAACGACTCCGCCGATCAGGGCAAACGGGATCGTCAGTGCCACCATCAGAGTGAGCTGCAACGATTGGAAATCGATGTACAGGATCAACAGAATCCCGATCAGTGACATCGCCCCCAAGGCCAGCAGTCGCTGCTGTGAGGATTGCCGTGCGGCATATTCCCCCAGGAACTCGGGATGATAGCTGCGATCAAACGGCAGTTTCCGGACTGCAGACTCAATGTCGCGGGCCACCGATCCCAGATCGCGGCCCTTGGCATCACAGGTGACGTCAATACGCCTTGACCCGCCATCACGTTTCACTTCGTTCGGCGCCGGGATGATGCTGATATCCGCGACATCCTTGAGTGGCACCTGGCCTCCTGTCGGCATATCAATCCGCAAGTCATGTAGCGCCGCCAGATCGGTGCGAGAACTTTCCTGACCCCAGACGACAACGTCGAACTTCTTCTGATTCTCGTAGATTTCGCCAACCTTCATCCCTCGCAGCAGTGTGGTGACCGCTCGGCGAACCTGACCGGGATTGAGTCCCAACCGCTCGGCGGCGGCCGTTCGCAAGCGGACTTCGAGCTGCGGAACAAGGTCCTGGGACTCGACTTTGAGGTTCGTAATCCCTGCGACCTGCCCCATTGCCGCTTCGACTTCTTTCGCCTTGGCTCGCAATGTGGCCAGGTCAGGTCCATAGATGCGGACGACGATGCTCGAACTCGTCCCGGTCAGGACTTCCTTGACGCGTTCTCTCAAAAACGTCAGCAGATCGCGTTTCAGCCCGGGATAACCATCGACCGCCTCTTGAATTTTTCCCACCGTTTGCTGGTAGTCGACATCGGGATCGATGCTGATCCACAGTTCGGTGAAGTTCGGTCCGTAAACTTCGTCTCCCCCTTCGGCGCGGCCGATGTGACTCCCGAAGTT
>CAIWEX010000512.1 GCA_903911795.1 uncultured Schlesneria sp. | reverse complement strand
TCACACCGGCAGTGGAGGTGCTATAGGAACAAGCTGAATCGTTTAGCCAACCGTAACTGGATTTCCCAGCAGGTTCGTTCCGCCGTAGGTGTTTCCGGCGGCGAGGGTGATGGCCGAGCTGCCGCCATCGGCGGTGATGGTCAGCAATCCACCGATCTGCATCTTTCCGCTATTGGTGACAGGGCTCGAACCACCTGTGGTCACAACCGTCAGTGCTCCCGACGTCGTGATGACTCCCAGGTTTGTTGGGCCAGCGTTTGCAATCGAGGCAACGGCACCCGTCAGGTTGATGGTACCCGCAATGACCGAGGACGCATTTGTCATCGTGATGTTATTCTTACCGGCGTTGATGGTCGCCGCCCCGCCAACAGACAGGACGCCAGGATTGGTGATCGCACCGCCAGAGGTTACCGACAAGGTTCCCGTTGCATTTGTCGCACCAAGGACCAGTGCACTGCCAGTTTGAATGCTGACGTTGCCACCCGTCACGCTGACCGCCCCGACCAGGACACTGGTTGAGTTACCAACGGTGACGTTGTTCGTTCCGGCGGCAACTGTCGTTGTCCCACCGATCTTCAATGACCCTGTATCGGTCACGGCCGTCGTTGACGTCAATGAGAGATTACCGGTCAGATTGCTGGCCCCCAGAACCACTGCGGTGGTGATGCCCGAAACCGTCGCACTTGAACCCAGGAAGCTCACCGCACCGGTGTAGGCCGACGCATCGTTCAATGTAATTGTCGATGTCGTGGCATTGAATGTTGACGTTCCCGTCACGGCCAGCGCGCCGCTATCCACGATCGGTCCTGTGCAGAGGACTGCCAGGTTGCCAGAAATTATCGAGGCCCCCAGATTCACTCCGCCCGTTGCACTCACCGAGACATTGGCCCCCGTCAGAGTCAACGCGCCCGTGAAGACGTTGGCTGTTGAACTCAGGCTGACGTTGTGACCCGCATTGGAAATCGTCGTCGTCCCTGTGATCTTCAGAGCCCCGGTGTTTGTCACCGCCGTCGTTGCGATCAGCGAGAGATTACCAGACAGAGTGCTGGCCCCCAGGATCACTGGCGTGGTGACACCGGAAACCGTTGCATTCGATCCGACGAAGCTCATCGCACCGCTGAAGGCCGACGCCTGACTCAATGTAATTGATGACGCGGTTGCATTAAACGTTGAGGTTCCCGTCACCGTCAGCACGCCTGTATCGGCAATCGCACCCGTACTGAGGACTGACAGGTTACCGGTGATCGTTGAATGACCGAGGTTGACTGGGCCCGTTGCACTGACCGACGTATTGGTCCCTGTCAGCAACAGATCTCCCGTGAACGAGTTGGTTGTCGTAGTCAGGCTGATCGGATTGCCAGTCGCGGTGACCGTCGTTGTCCCGGTGATCAGCAGCTTGCCAGTGTTTGTCACAGCTCCGGCAGATGTAACCCCCAGTGTTCCTGCTGCGGTGATTGCACCCAGATTCACATTTCCAGCGTTCACCACCGTCACATTCTTACCAACCACCGCCACAGCACCACCAAATGTGTTGTTGGCGTGATTCAACGCGACGTCATTCGCGTTGGTCGCGTTCACTGACGTTGCCCCAGTGATTTTTAACAGACCCGAGTTCGTCACGGCACCCGTTGAAACAACCGTCAGCGGGCCCGATGTCGTAATATTTCCGAGGTTTGTTGCGCCCGCGTTCGTAACCGAAACAGCAGCACCTGTCAGGTTGATGGCACCACTGAACGCGGATGAACCATTATTCATCGTGATGTTGTTACTGCCAGCTGAGACGGTCGCCGCCCCGCCAATCGTCAGGATTCCTGGATTGGTGATCGCTCCGCCCGTGGTCACATTCCAGGTGCCGGTGGCCGTCGTGTTCCCGAGAACCAGTGCACTGCTGGCTTGCAGACTGACATTACCACCCATCAGGCTGACCGCACCTGTGAAGGTGCTGGTCGAAGTTCCGATGGAAACATTGTTGGTTCCGGCGTTAATCGTTGTCGTGCCACCGATTTTCAATGTTCCGGTATCTGTCACTGTGGTTGTCGACGTCAAGGAGAGATTACCTGTCAAGGTGCTGGCACCCAGAACAACCGGCGTTGTGACACCCGTAACCGTGGCGTTGGATCCCAGGAAACTCATGGCACCGGTATATGCTGATGCCTGGGACAGATTAATCGTTGAGGCGGTGGCGTTGAATGTGGAAGTTCCCGTCACGGTCAGCACGCCGCTATCTACGATTGGGCCGGTGCTGAGGACTGACAGGTTGCCGGTCACCGTTGAGGCCCCTAGGTTCACGCCACCCGTTGCACTCACTGCGACGTTGGCTCCAGTCAGGGTCAACGCTCCGGTAAACACGTTGGTCGCAGTTGCCAGGCTGATATTGTGTCCAGCGTCCGAGATCGTGGTTGTCCCGCCGACTTTCAGTGTTCCGGAATTGGTCACGGCGGTGGTGGCCGTCACAGAGAGATTACCCGACAGCGTGCTGGCCCCCAGATTGATCGGCGTTGTGATATTCGAGATCGTCGCATTCGAACCCACGAAACTGATTGCCCCGGTATAAGCCGATGCCTGGCTCAGTGTCACCGTTGAGGCCGTCGCATTGAACGACGAGGTTCCTGTCACAGTCAAGACGCCCGCGTCAGTGATCGCTCCCGTGCTGAGGACTGACAGGTTACCGGTCACCGTTGATGTACCGAGGCTGACAGGTCCCGTTGCCGACAGTGACACGTTCTTGCCTGTCAGCAATACGTTACCTGTAAAGGCATTTGTCGTTGTCGTCAGGCTGATCGGGTTTCCGGCTGCCGCGACCGTCGTGGTTCCGGTGATTTGGAGTTTTCCAGAGTTTGTCACTGCTCCGGCGGACGTAACTGCCAGCGTCCCCGCAGCGGTGATTGCACCCAGATTCACCGCACCTGCGTTCACGATGGCGACGTTCTTTCCGACCACCGCGACGGCACCGCCAAATGTGTTGTTGGCGTGATTCAATGCGACGTCATTGGATGAGGTCGCATTCACCGTTGTCGTCCCACCCACCTTCAAAAGTCCCGAATTCGACACGGCACCTGTTGAATTGACGGTCAGAGCACCCGATGTCGTGATGGTTCCCAGGTCTGTTGCACCGACGTTACTGACAGCAACGACTGCACCCGTCAGGTTGATGGTACCTCCAAATGCGGAAGCACCATTTGTCATCGTGATGTTGTTCTTTCCTGCGTTGACGGTTGCCGCCCCGCCAATCGACAGAACGCCGGGATTAGTCACTGCCCCACCGGAGGTCACCGACCAGGTACCGGCGGTCGTCGTGTTCCCAAGGACCAGCGCGCTCGCAGATTGAATGCTGACATTGCCACCCGTCAGACTGACTGCCCCAGTGAATGAACTGGTCGAATTCCCGACAGAAACGTTGTTGGATCCGGCGGCAATCGTTGTCGTGCCACCGATCTTCAGTGTTCCTGTATCCGTCACAGCGGTTGTCGACGTCAATGACAGGTTACCTGTCAGGGTGCTGGCACCCAGAATCACTGGCGTTCCGACACCCGAAATTGTCGCATTCGAACCCGCGAAACTCATCGCACCGACATAAAGTGACGCCTGGCTCAACGTAATTGTTGAAGCGGTCGCGTTGAATGAGGAAGTCCCGAGCACTGTCAATGCGCCGGTATCAGTAATTGCTCCCGTGCTGACCACTGCCAAATTACCACCAACCGTCGATGTCCCCAGTTTCACTGCGCCCGTGGCACTCACCGAGACATTGGCCCCCGACAGGGCCAGCGATCCTGTAAAGACATTTGTCGCAGTTGTCAAACTGATGTTATTACCGCCACTGTTAATCGTGGTCGTCCCGCCGATTTTGAGCGTGCCGGTATTCGTCACTGCCGAGAACGTCAACAACGACAGATTTCCCGACAGGGTACTTGCCCCCAGAATCACTGGCGTTATGACACCCGAAATCGTCGCATTCGAACCGACGAAACTCATTGCACCGGTATAGGATGAAATGTGGCTCAACGTAATCGTTGATGCGGTCGCATTGAATGAGGAGGTTCCCGTCACCGACACGCTACCAGCGTCAGTAATGGCACCTGTGCTGATGACGGCCAGATTCCCTGTGACCGTCGAATTCCCCAGGCTCAAAGCACCTGTTGCCGACAAGGAGACGTTTTTGCCGGTGAGCAGGACGTCGCCAGTAAAGGTGTTGGCCGTATTCTTCAGAGTGAGGTCTTTGACTCCGGCATCGATCGTCGTCGTTCCCGTCACATGAACAGCCGCTGTTGCCGTCAGACCGGCGTGCGAGGTGATGGCCAGATTGCCACCCACGGTCGAGGCTGCCAGCGTCAATGGCACAGTCGCCGAGTTATTTGTGATCGTCAGATTCTTTCCGGCTGCAGTCGTCCCGCCAACCGTACTGACGCCCGTCACTGTAATTGCCAGATGTCCCGTCGTACCGGACACGCTCAAGGAATCCGCTGACCCGCCATTCCCGTTGAAGACAACAGATTGAATATTGCCAGCGGTGGCGTTATTGAGGGTGGTCTGGAGAGTTCCATTCACCAGGATGGCCGTCGAATTGGCGCCAGCAACGACTGAAACAGTGTCGGTACTTGTCGTACCAGTCAATGTCAGCGTGCCGACAGTGGAGTCGAAGTTCACGGCCACGGGCGCGACGGCGCTGAGCAATTGGCGTGATTCGAGCATTTCGATCATCGCTGGACATCCAGATTGATCCTGGACGTGGTGCATTCTTCTCCGGATTCGGGGACTTGTCGAAGGGTCGTTCCAATCGCCAAGAATTTGCTTGATCAATCCGAAGCCGCCCGAGAAGTTCGCCATTGCAATGACTTTCATGACCTGAAGGATGAGTGAAGAACTTAACCCGGCATTGAGAATTGAAAGAGTGCCACGATGATTCAGCAGGCCCGCGAGTTCTGAATTGTCAAGGTGCCGTTCCTAAGGGCTTGCACTTTGGCCGAGGAATTCCTGTGCGCAAACGTGACAATGCCACTCGTCAAAACGTGACCCAATAGACTCATCGAAGAGAAATTCCCGAACTTGCGGAAATTTTGAACATCTTGTTCATGACCGCACGGCAATCTGCTTTTTCCATGTAGGGTGGGACCAGCTCGCTTCGAGCGCCGGCCCACCATCAGGAAACGTCGAGAAAGACTGGTGGGCCTGCGCGGCGAAGCGCCGCTGGTCCCACCCTACATCTGCCTGGCTCCCGGGCACCACGTCATGAACGTGCGGGACCCGCGGCATGCTTGGGGATGAAAGTGATCGATTTCTTCGAGTGACAGTCGAATTTCGGCAAAAATTGCCGACGACTCCTGGAATGCCGATGAATCGGGTTCGAAGCCCTGCTTAGCCCGATCATCGGCAGGTTTTGCAGGAGAACGTCCCGTTTGAAATTCCGTTGCCGCCAAGTCTCGCTGCCGACTGCGCAAACGACAGAATCAGTTAGACCCGTTAGTGTCATCTTGGTATATCGTCAGAGTTTGTGCTGAATGATCTCTCAGGAAAGGGATGGACCAGTTCCGCGTGGATCAACATCATTAAAACTCAAGAACGAATCCCCCTGGTTACCATTTTCCCAGCGATCGCAATGCGTTCGCTGATGGTAACGATTTGGGTAGTCGTTCATGGTTGCGGGATCATTCGGGGCGTGCCTGTTGTCGACAATCCAACAGTCGAGCACTATCGTCACGTTGCCGAGAACATTGCGTTTCCCATCCAGGAAACGACAGGGGCGACCGCTCCACCGTCACTGGGTGAAGCACGGCCGATGGTGGCTCCGACACAGGAGGAATTGCGGAAGATTTCTCTGCAGGACGCCATCAAACTGGCGATCGAAAACAACAAAGTTCTTCGCCAAAACGCCCAATTCCTGTCTCCGCAAAACCCAATCCTGCAGAACCCCGATGGCGTCCCTTCAGCCCTGGATCCCGCAATTCAGAATTCGGGTGTGGTGTTTGGCAATCGAGGGACCGAAGCAGCACTTTCGGACTTCGATCCCAAGTTATCGACCACCGTCGGTGTCGGCAGGGATGCCACTGGACAGAATTCTCTGTTCCAACCGGGAAGCGTTCTCACGAACGATAATGGCCAGGCGAGAACGGAACTGGACCAGCAGTTGTTGACGGGTGGAATTGTCTCGCTGTTCCATAACTGGAACTACTCGGACAGTAATGCATTTGCTCAACGGTTCGACAGTTCTTACGCCGGACAACTCGGTGTGCAGTTCATGCAACCGCTTTGGTCTGGTTTCGGGAAGGATGTCACCGCCATCGCAGGTCCCTCAGCACAGCAGGCCCGAGGGTTCAGCTACGTCAATCAGGGGGTGGTGATCGCGCGAATCAACAATCGCATCGCCGAAATCGACTTTGAGGAAAACTTGCTGAATCTGTTGCGTGAAGTGGGTGATGCCTACTGGGATCTGTTTCTGGCCTATCGGGAATTCCAGGCAGAAGAATCGACAGAGGCTGTCGCAAAGCAATTGTGGAGCGACGTCCATGGAAAGCTTCAGGCTCAACTGATCGGCGAGTCTGAGGAAGCTCAGGCGGAGGTCACGTTTCATGAAGCGACGATCCGAAAGGAACAGGCTCTGGCGCAGCTGCTGCAACAGGAGACACGCTTTCGACGACTGCTCGGTCTGCCGATTGACGATGGCAAGCTGCTCTTTCCCAGCGATGTCCCTCAGGATCAGGAGGTTCAACCCAAACGCCCGATCTGTCTGTACGAAGCTCTGACAAATCGTATTGAACTTCGTCGGCAAAAGACCAATATCCACAGCCTGGAACTGCAACTGTACGCTGCCAGGAATCTGGCGAACCCCAGTCTCAATCTCGTTGCGGGATATGGTTTGAATGGCTTCGGAAACCATCTTCTCGGGACCGGAACGAATGATGGAATGACGCAGGAGGGATTCAATAACGCCTATGCCTCCCTGCTGCGAGGGAAAGAAACCAGTTGGAACGTCGGTTTGCAATTCTCCGTGCCTCTCTGGTTGCGGAGTGCCCGAGCCCAGATCGCCCAGTTGGAATTCCGGATCGTCAAGGCCAGGATCAGTCTGGCCGCTCAGGAAGATGAAATTGCCCGAGAGCTGCAATCCGTGTTGCAGACCGTGCAGCATTCCCATGCGATGTTGCAGACCAATCGGCGTCGCACAGCGGCAACCCAGCGCCGAGTCGATGCCGCGCGAAGTGAATACGGCGATGCAGGTCGAACCGCCGTTGAACCAGTGCTGCGAGCGGAAATCAGCCTGGCCCAATCGGAAATCGCCTACTCCCGCAGCCTGGCCGAATACAACAAGGCGCTGCGGAATCTGGCGTATCGGATGGGTCGCCTGACGACCAGCGACGGAATCGAATTGATCGACTCCGCAGGTCTGGACCTGCATCCCTATTCGATTCCCGTCATGGACCCAGCGTGGGGAGGGATTCCGCCTTCACCTGGTCCGGTAGATCCGAATGCTGCACCTGAGCTCAATTCTCAGTCTGTACCCGTCAATCCCGACGGCGCGCCAGTTCTTCCTCAGGATTGAAACTGCCATGAATCACGTTCAGCACACCTGCAAACTCATCCTGCTGATCCTGGCCCAGACAGCCACAATTCGAGCTGATGACAAGCCAGCCCCCGCTACCGCAGCGTCGCGAATTCACATTGGCGATTGCCGCATCGTCTTGATCGATCAGGTGACGCTGGCCTGTGACCGACCCGGCATCCTGAAAATGGTCGAATGCAAGGAAGGTCAGACAGTCGAAGCCGGTCAGCGCCTGGCACTCATCGCTGACGAAGTCGCCCGAGCGAATCTGGCCGTTGCGGAACGAAAAGGGGGAAATGATGTCGAGGTCCGCTTTCAACGCAAGGCGAGCGAGATCGCCGACGTCGAATATCGCAAAAATGCCGATGCCAACAAGAAGGCGGTCGAAGCTGGTCGAGGTATTCCAATCGCTTCGCTGGATGTCGAAAAGCTGCGACTTGCCGCAGAGAAGGTTGTTCTGTCGATTGAAGAGGCCGAGCAGAACCTGGCGGTCAGCAAACTGACGGCCGAAGTCGCCCGCGCAGAACTGGCCACCTATCTGGTTACCGCGGAATTCGCAGGAATCGTCACGCGTGTGTACCGGAAAAAAGGAGAAGCCGTTCGACAGGGAGATCCAATTGTCGAAGTTGTGAATCCTGGTCGAGTGCGCGTCGAGGGACGTATTGGTCTGCAGCACCTGAAACATGCTCGCCAGGGGGCTAAAGTGAAAGTCAAGCTGGCGATTCCTGATCTCGACCTGGCAGAGGAGCGGGAAGAATTTGAAGGGCATATCGTCTTCGTTGATCTGACAGCCGATCCAGTGACCCATGAAACTCGAGTGTTCGCTGAAGTGAATAACCGTGACAACATTCTGCGGGCTGGCCTGGTGGCCGAGATGATCCTGACCCCCGCCGCAAAATAGTGGTGATCAACAGGCTGGCCTGACTCTGCTGATGTCTGGACTCGATTCATCCTATGTCCATCTCACAACCCTCTCAGCAGATTCGCTCCACTCAGCGGCCGATCCCGCTACGAGGCCGAACGGACCTTGTGGTTCGCCCCATCGAATTTCAGGGGGTTACGCACTTTGTTATCAAAGATCCCGTTGCATTGACGTACAACCGGCTGCGCAGCGATCAATATCGAGTTCTGAAACTGCTTGACGGTCGCCACCATCTCGAAGAGATCCGGGATGATTTGATCCGTGCGTTCCCGTCACTTGGCCACACGCTCAATGATGTGCAGCAGTTGATTGCCGACTTGCATCAGAAGGGGTTGGCATTCGGCCTGCGCACAGGACAGGCCGCGTCGCGAATCGAACAGCGTCGCAAGAAGTTACGGGAGAAGATCTGGCAGACGTTGTCAAACATTCTTTCGTTGCGGCTTCCCGGCTGGGATCCGGATGCGGCGTTGACGCGACTGCTCCGCTGGACGGCCTGGCTTTTTCATCCTGCGACGGTCTCGCTGTTAATTGTCGCCGTACTCAGTTCCTGGCTGCTTTTGGCAACAAATTTCAACGAATTCGTCAGTCGATTGCCTGCGTTCAGGCAGTTTTTTGGCTGGCCGAATTTGATCGTGCTATGGATCACGCTGGCCGGTGCCAAGATTCTTCATGAGTTCGGTCACGGACTGACCTGCAAGTACTTCGGAGCAGAGTGCCACGAGATGGGAGTCATTCTGCTGGTCGGGACACCCACGCTTTACTGTGACGTCTCTGATTCCTGGATGCTCAAGAACAAATGGTCTCGGATATTGATCGGCGCGGGCGGAATGATTGTCGAAGTCGTTTTGTCGGCGTTCGCGATTTTCGGCTGGTGGTTCACCGAGCCAGGATTGCTGCACTATCTCTGCTTGAACCTGCTCGTTGTCACCGCCGTCCCCACCATTATCTTCAATGCCAATCCTCTGATGCGGCTTGACGGCTATTACATGCTGAGCGACTACCTGGAGATCCCAAATCTGCGATCCAAGGCCGATCAACTGCTGCGGAACGGATTGGCGAAGATGTGCCTGGGGATTGATCCGCCGCCCGACCCGTTCATGCCAAAAACGGGACTTCACTGGTTCCGACTGTTTGCCGTTGCCTCAACCATCTATGGCTGGGTTGTGCTGTTTGGCATTCTGACGTTTCTGTATACAGTGCTTAAGCCGTACGGATTACAAAGCATCGGTCAGACTCTGGCTGTAATCTCTGTGATTGGTGTTTGCGGAAAACTTATGACGACCACCTATCGAATTGTTTCGGCGCCCCGTCAAAATCCGCTCAGCCGCTGGCGTCTGGGTCTCAGCATCGTCTTCGTTGCGGGGCTTGGACTCGGGCTGGGAATGATTCAATTCCCGCTGATTCACTCCACGGCATTCGTCATCGAACCTCGCGATGTGCATCACGTCTTCACCAAAGTCCCGGGCGAGTTGATCAAACTCAATATTCAGCCGGGTGATCACGTCGCCGCTGGTCAACAACTGGCGTTACTGCGTGACCCGAATCTCGAAGACCGACAACGCGACCTGGAAGTCAAGCAGAAATCACAATTACAGGCGATCAAGTTCTCCAAGGCCCTCGACAATCCCGAAGGACGGACACTGGCTGAGGGAGGTCTGCAGACCGTGGATCGCCAACTTGCGGAACTGGCAGAACAACGAAGTAATCTTTCGGTGACTGCCCCTGTCGCAGGGATAATTGTCGAGCCACCCGGACGGCCTGCGGTAAAGCTTGAACAGATGCGGACACGGCTCGTCGGCTGGACCGGAACGCCGCTGGCTCAAAAGAATGCTGGTAGTTTTCTTGAGGAGCGGACTCATCTGCTCAGTATCGCTCCCACCGACGAAATGCAGGCGATTCTTTACGTGGATCAGGCGGATCGCCATGAAATCCATGTGGGTCTCAGTGTCGGTCTCATGTTCGAACATCTGCCGGGCAAGGTCTTTCGTGGCAGGATTGCGCATATCGCTTCTGCACATTCAGACTTTGCACCCGAAAATCTGACCGTCAAATACGGCGGACGATTATCGACGGTGACTGACCATGATGGACGGGAACAGCTTCAGGATGCTGCGTATCAGGCAACAGTCTACCTTGACGAGTCCCCGGAACTGTTGAAGCCGAATCTGCGTGGCAGTGCTCGATTTATCGCCGCCCGTCGCTCAGCCTTTTCGTGGCTCTGGCGATCTATTCGCAGGAACTTCCACTTCCGAATGTGAGCCGTTTATTCCGAGACTTCGAGATACGGATCCAGGCCCATCGTCTTGCAGGATTGTTGCTTTGCCAGTTCTGCTTCGAGCAGCTGACGGCGGTACTGACGTTCTCGCAGTTCGTTCTGCTGTTGAGTTCTGCGGAAGACTCGGAGCCAACCGATCGACAGTTCGCCCGATGTCTGCCGACGTGCTCTGGCTTGCAGTCGGGCCAGAGCCGATTTCGGAAGAGTCCGAAACAGTTCATCCTCCAAAGAGAGCCAGAATTGGTAGGAACCTGGATCTCCCTGCCGTGAGGCACGACCGATGAGCTGACGATCGATGCGCCGGTTGGAATGCATTTCGGTCGCGATCACGTGTAGCCCGCCGCAACTGCGGACGCCGTCGTGCAGATGAATGTCGGTCCCTCGCCCAGCCATGTTTGTCGCGATTGTAATTCGTCCTGGTTCGCCCGCGTGAGAAATGATTTCAGCCTCCTGCTCATGCAGGATGGCATTCAAGATCTGGCAGGTCAAACCCTGTTCGTTGAGCAATCGCCCCAGTTCCACAGACGCCGTCACTGACGGTGTCCCGATCAGAATCGCCCGGCCCGCCTGGTGTAACCGGTAGACGTCTGGAATCAATGCCGCATGCTTTGCGGCTTGAGTCGCAAACAGTCGAAACGGCAGACCAACCCGGATACAGGGCCTGTTTGTCGGGATTACAGTGATCCCCAGGTTGTATGTCTTGCGGAATTCTCGCGCCGCGGGCATACCCGTCCCTGTCATGCCAGCCAGATGCTCATAGCCACGAAAAAACGTTTGAACGGTGATGCGGGCCGCTTCCCCGGTCTCCTCAGAAATCGGTACTCCTTCTTTTGCCTCGACCGCCTGATGCAGCCCCGCCTGCCACTTTCGGCCGTCCAGCACACGACCAGTCCCCTCATCGACAATGGCGATTTTCTGCTCGGGCGTGATCACGTAATCGCGGCCTCGTTGAAAGAGGAGGCGAGCCTTGAGCGCCTGCTCAACATGATCGTAGATCTTTTCGAGATCGAATGACGCCAGCAGAGTCGGCTTGCTGGCCAGGATGATGCGGCAAACCCCGTGGTTCGTCAGTTCCATGCCCCGACGTTCGGGATCGAATTGGAAGTCCGAGCCGATTTCCAGTTGGGCGGCAAGATCTCGACTCCAATGAGCAAGTGCGTCACTGGCAGGAGTCCCTTTCCGCTCAAGACCGATAATGAGCGGTGTTCGAGCTTCGTCGATCAGCACGCTGTCAGCTTCGTCAACCAGCGCAAAATAGTGTCCCCGTTGTACGGGACCATCGGTCATGTCGCGGTCGCCAAATGCCTTGGGCCGCGGAGCCGAATCGGACGAGAACCCTGCTTTCAGTCGGTCACGTAGAAAGTCAAAACCGACTTCGCGGCTGGTGGCGTAAGTAATGTCCTGACGATACGCATGGTATCGCCCTTCCGGCTGACTGGAGGAAAGTACACAACCGACCGTCATTCCCAAGAGCTGATAGACGGGCGAGGTCCACTTACAATCTCGCTCGGCGAGATAGTCATTGACCGTGATCACGTGACACCCGCGCCCCGATAGGGATCGCAAATACGCGGGAAGGGTTGCGGTGAGTGTCTTTCCCTCGCCCGTCTGCATTTCAGCCAGACCACCGTCAAACAGGCCGATTCCACCGATGATCTGTGCTTCGTAGTGCGGCGTGTTGTGAACGCGGCGGGCAGCCTCGCGCACCAGGGCATAGGCGACGGGCAACAGCGATTTCAGCGGCTCCCCCGATTTGGCCCGCCATCCCAATTCCTGCGAGCGACGCAGCAGTGTGACGTCCGGCAGACTGGAAAGCTTCTGCGAATCTGCCACGATTTGACGTGCCAGTGAGCGCCAGCGCGAGACTCTTGCAGCCATGGGGCGGCCCAAGGCCCGCGCGAAATGCCAAAGCTGTTCGAAGTGAATCATGGTCGTCTGATGATCTTCCGCCCCATCGCAGCCGCAGGGCAATCGGCATTTCCAATGTAGGGTGGGACCAGAGTGGCGGGGGCGCACCCGCTTTGGGGAAGCCCCCGTACGCAATGCGTTCCGTTTCGGGGGCTACTGCAAAGCCAGTGCGCCCCGCCACCCAAACTCTGGCGTGGCCTCGAAAAACTACTCCTCATCCTCCGCAGCGTCGACTCCGAGATTCCTTTCAAAGCTACCACCAAAGGTATGACTGCACGAATTCGATGATGTCACCGAACAGAACATCACCCAGGCTGGACTTTCCACAATCAATCCGAGCCCGGACATCGGCTCCGATTGTCCGCAGGGGAAGCTGCTGTTTGTCGACGGCCGCACGTCCTTCCATCACACTCCCCCGGGCCTCGGCAGTCACCGTCCGCGTTGACAGTGAATTGAGGGTTGCGAGGTAACTCGATTCCGGCTGAGTCAACAGTCGGTATTCCACCGCCAGCAAGTTGGCCTTCGCATCATCCGCCGCTTTACCTGCCCTCTGCTGTGCTCGTAGAATTCGTCCGACTCGATGTTCGGCAATCTCAAGTTCAAGGTGCCACTCGGCGCTGTCATCCATCACCTGCATCAATACCTCGCCACGCCGGACGGGGCGATTGAGCAGCAGTTGCTCGACCTGAAACGTCGTGATGACACCTGTGATGGGTGCCCGGACGGTCAGTCGATCACGACGTTCCTTGAGAATCTCCAGCTTCAGTAACGCCCCTTCGATCTCAACCTTTGTTTCAATCGCCCTTCCCTGAGCCTTGAGCGATTCATCGCGGTTTCCCTGTCGTTCTGCATCGTCTCGCTGAGCATAAAGAGTCGCCAGTAACTTTCGTTTTTCATGGATCTGGTTCTCGACCGTCACCAGTTCCGCGGCCAGTTCGTCGTTGCGAAGCTTGAGCAGCGGCTGTCCCGCTTCGACCCGCTGTCCCCCTTCGGCCAGCAGTTCAATCACGTGCCCGTCCCACGGGGCGAAGACCTCGCGCTGAATGACAGGCATCAGGCGGCCGGTCGCATCAACCCGGTATGTCCACGGGACGACAATCAGAGCCACACTTGCAGCAAGTGCCAGGAACAGGACGGCAGCCGCAGCGGCGAGACGGCGACCTCGCAGCCATTCCAGGAATCGTCCCACGGATCGCCAGACCGGCAGCAGAAAGATCGACCCGTGGGTTCTGGCATTGAACACTGCGGCGGCCACGTGGTCGACAACGAAATCGAAGGATCGCTTCAGTGCCGGTGAGGGCTCGCTATTCGTCATCTGCTCAATAATCAGAGCCCCGATTTTCTGCCGTTCTTGTCGTGGCGATTTTCCGATCCCAGGCAACGGTTCAGGTTGTACCAGTCGTTCCGGAGCGAATAGCGGCATGATCAACAGGAACCTGGTTCCGGATTCCTGCACGAAGTCCGCCAGAGGCTCTTCCAGTTGCGGTGGGAGGCTGTCGAATGATCCTGCGTACTGCAGCGGCACTCCCGCCGCGATGATGTGGTCCGCGATGCGGCGCATGGAACGAATCAGATTCCCGCGCGGATGAACTGATTCCTGGCCACTGACAGCCACAACCTCGGACTTCCGACCACGACACAGCACCAGACTGACCCGGTCCACCTCCCACAAAAGTCGGCCATCATTGACAGCAACATTGGAAACTTCGTTCAGATCGAGACTTCGCTGCAGATTGAGTACAAACTCAAAAACCTGAGGCACGTCGATAACAGAAGAGGCAACTGAAGGGGCAGCAACAGGAAGCGGTTCCGGTGTGTCTGACATAGGATCGGATTCCGCTCCGCCAGGAGCAACGTCGGCCAATCAGCGAAAACTGAGCAGTTTACGAACAAAGATTCGGCGTCAAATCACGCAGTTCCATTCAGGTCGGGGACTTACGTGGGGATGGTGACTGCACTGAATCGATCTGTCAATGCTGATTTCAGGGTGGTCCAGACATCCAAAGCGACGTCTAAGCCACCTCGGCGAGGGTGGCACTGGCGATCACCTTGGATCGCCAGTGCCAGTGCGGATACCATACACATTAAACTTCTGTGGCAATGTCCTACCAAGAATGGTTTGGCATACGGTGTCTTTAGCCCACATCTGTCCTTGGGACGTTGTCACCCCGGTTGCCCATCTTTGGACAACCGAGGGCACCCTGCGTAGTCTTTCGCTTTTTATCAATAAACTTCGATTCCATCAGACCCAGGAATCGATATGGGTAAAGACTTCATCGATGGCATTGTCGGTCAGGACATCCTGACGCGAGTTGGCCAGGAACCAGTCCTGACCGGTTCCGCCGGTCAGGTAGTCGGCGTCGCTGTCGTTGGTGACCGTCGCCGAACTCAGCACGAAACTCGTGTTGGCTCCGCCGCCGCTTGTCCCCAGCAGGTGATCCACACGCATCTGATACGTGTTGCCCGACGCCCATTCCGCCAGCAGAGCGCCCAGCACTGCCGGATCGGACTCATAAACCGATGAACCGGATAGCAGCAGATCACTGTCGGTTCCTCCCAGCAACAAATCAGCCCCCGAACCTCCAATGAGAATATTCCGGCCGATGATTCCCTTCAGAGTGTCGTTTCCCTGGCCGCCGAGCAGGATATCGTCGCCACCGTTTCCTGTAATCGTGTCATTGCCACCGTTGCCACTCAACAGGTTATTCGCTGCATTCCCAGTGATCTGATCGTTGCCGGATCCTCCAAGCACATTTTCGAAGTTCGCAGACTGCCCGACGCCCGCCTGCACGATCCGGTGATCCGAGAATGCCGTGAGCGTGTCACTTGTCAGGTCGACGGTGACGGAATTCGTCAGGGCAGAGAAATCCAGCGTATCCGTCCCTTCCGCCG
>CAIWEX010000511.1 GCA_903911795.1 uncultured Schlesneria sp. | reverse complement strand
GTTCGAATAGGTTTCAGGGGTAACTGTCAGTTTTTTTCCAATTGCAAGCCCCAACTGTTCCAGAAACTCGAAGATGGAATGATGGTCCGCTTCGGATTGAATTTCCCGTGGATCAATGTCGAGTTCGATCTCGTTCACGACGAAGAAGTGGCAATTTACCTGGAGACAGCCAACGATCACTGCAAGGAGATGACACACGTCTCTCGCTGCAAAAATTGTGGAAGCGTCAGGTATTTCAGTTGCGATTCCGTTGACCGTGTAGAAATGCTGAAAACAGATTGCGACTGAAATCAGAGTATCCCAATCGGACAGCGACACGTCATTGACATAAACATCTCTGAGAGTTCCGTCACGGAACCAGAGGTCACTCGGATCGCAAAAGCGGGGATGATTCATGGATTGTTCAAGTTACGTACTGAACAGAGGCACCGAATTCCCATTCGATACTCGTTCCTCCCAACAATCGAAACGGCCGACCGAAGGTCTGTAGGAGGGTTGGCAGAATGATGGGGGGCAGAACGATGAAGAATACGAAATGCGATTTCTTTGATCGTCCTACCCAACAATCTCTTTGACCACATTCCCTTCAATATCAGTCAGCCGGAAGTCGCGGCCGGCGTACCGGTATGTCAGGCGTTCATGGTCCAGGCCGAGCAGGTGCAAAATCGTGGCATGCATGTCGTGGATGTGGACTTTGTCCTGTGCGGCGTAAAAGCCGTAATCGTCAGTCGCTCCATGGTGGTAGCCTGGCTTGGTGCCGCCGCCGGCGAGCCACATGGTAAAACCTTCGGGATTGTGGTCGCGGCCGTTGCTCCCTTCGACCGTTGGAGTACGACCGAATTCACCACCCCACCAGACCAGCGTGTCTTCCAGCAGGCCTCGTTCTTTCAAGTCGTAAAGTAACCCGGCAATCGGGCCGTCGACTTCTTTCGCGTTCTTTTCGTGGCCATTCTTCAGGTCGCTGTGCTGATCCCACTGGACTTTGCTGTCGCTGTGAGTCACCTGGATACAACGAACTCCATTCTCCGCGAATCGTCGGGCGAGAAGGCACATCCGGCCAAAGTTGGCGGTAGTCGGGTTGTCCATGCCGTAGAGCTTTTGCGTTGCTGCCGATTCCTGTGACAGGTCTTCCACGCGAGGCATCTCGGCCTGCATCCGAAATGCCAGTTCAAAACTGTTGATCCGAGCTTCCAGAGACGCTTCCGGACCGCTGTGCGCCTGGTGATCGCGATTCATCTTGCGCAACTGGTCAAGCTGCATCCGCTGGATTTCTTTGGGAAGCTGCGGATTCGAGATGAATTTTACCTGCGCCTTGTCAGCCGGAACACTGGCGTTCCCCAATGGGGTTCCCTGGTACGTAGCAGGTAGGAATGCTGAACCCCAGTTGTTGATGCCGCCGTGAGCGAGGGTCGGGCAGATCGTTACGAATGCAGGAAGATCACTGTTGTCTGTCCCCAGCCCGTAACTGACCCATGACCCCATGCTCGGTCGGACAAAGTTATCGCTGCCAGTATGCAGTTTGAGGACAGCTCCTCCGTGTGCTGGATTGGTGCCGTGGACCGAATGGACAAAGCAAAGATCGTCGACTCGCTGCGACAACTGCGGAAAGAGTTCACTGACCCACGTCCCGCTTTCTCCATACTGTTTGAAAGACCAGGGGGACTTAAGCAGGTTACCGGTCGGTGCAAATTGAACTCGCGGCTTGGCAAACGGCAGTGGCTTACCGTCGTCGCGCGTCAGCAGCGGTTTGGGGTCGAAGGTGTCGAGATGTGATGGCCCCCCCTTCATAAATAGAAAGATGACTCGCTTCGCGCGTGCTGGAAAATGAGGAAGTCGCGGGGCGAGTGGATCCTGAGTTGCTCCCTGCAGTGTTAAGTCACGTCCCATCAGGGAAGCGAGGGCGAGTGATCCAAACCCAACGGCTGATCGCGACAACATCTGTCGACGCGTGGCCGTTGGAAAGGAAAATGAACCCGGAGAGTTTTCGTTCATCGACATGGCGGACTCACTTCAGATAGATGAACTCATTGGATGCCAGAACGACCTGGCAGAGACATTCCCATGCTCGCTGCCGACGCATGTCTGCAGCGATGGCGGTTGTCCCCTGCTCTACCGCATCCAGAAACGCTTGCGAATCTTTCACATCGTCGGCCGTGGCTTCGCGGCCGAAGGCGGCAATGTACATCTGGCGGATTCGTGCTTCGTCGGATGCTGAGGTCGACAACAGTCGCTGAGCCAGATCCGTGCTGGTTCGTGTTACGAACTCACTGTTGAGCATCATTAATGCCTGCGGTGCGATGGTCGTCGTCGTTCGGTCCCCCGTTGGAATCGCGGCATCAGGGTAATCCAGCAGTTGGAACAGGTCGTAAATATTGTTGCGGACGACAGGGAGATAAATTGACCGGCGCTGAGTGTTGTAGTCGGTCAGATCCTTCGACGTGTGGTCGAAGAAGTAGGCCCGATTCTTCACCGTCAGCAGTGACCCGCCGATGGTCTGGTCGAGGCGACCACTGACGGCGATTAACGAATCACGAACTTCCTCGGCTTCCAGGCGGCGGATGTTGGCGCGGCCAAACAGGCGGTTTTCCGGGTCCTTTTCAACGATATTCGGAGCCACCAGGCTGTCGAGTTGAAAGGCACTCGACAGAACAATCGTCCGATGCAGCTTCTTCAGCGACCATCCCTGCTCCGTAAATCGACGGGCCAGCCAGTCGAGCAGTTCTGGATGCGTCGGTGCTTCGCCCAGTAATCCGAAGTTGTCAGGAGTTCGAACCAGGCCGTGACCGAAATGCCACCGCCAGACTCGATTCACCAGAACACGACTGGTCAGGGGATGCTGCGGTGTCACGAGTGATCGTGCCAACTCCATTCGACCACTGTGCATCGCATCGAATTGAGCCGGGGCCGCGGCTTGAAGGACTTGTGGAATCCGGCGAGGAACGATCTCTCCCAGTTTCAGCGGGTTACCGCGAATGTGAATTGCAACATCGATGACTTTGTCTTCAGATACCCCCATGGCGGTCGGATGTTCAGGGGCCGTCTTCTCAAACTGTGCCAGATCATCACGCAACTTTTTGAGTTCGGCTTTGGTTTCTTCGGGATAGAGTGACTCGGGTTTCAGTGGTGGAGGTGTCCCTTCGGGAAGGGATGCTTTGACGTTTGCGTCAGCCTTTTCGACGAATGATTGCACCGTGGCCTTTTTCTTCGCCAGTTGT
>CAIWEX010000510.1 GCA_903911795.1 uncultured Schlesneria sp. | reverse complement strand
GTCCAGGCCAAAAGTCCTATCCATCAGCCGCAAATGACCTTGTCTACAGCCAGGCATTGATCGGTGGACTTGTCTGTGGCTTGCTGACAGGTTGTGCACTGGCTGCCACAGGGCGAACTCGAAAAATTCTTGCGGCGACCGCAGTCGTGATCTCAATTGTGCTCAGCACTTTGATCGTCTCGAAAATGAAATCAGTATTTGATTCATACGTGGAGCACATACAAGCGAGGATTGAAGAGCTTCGCGGATGACCTGTGGGTCAGTGCCGCGTTATTGCAAGACCGGTAAGACCGCATTCAGGCTGCCGGACCGAAATCCGTCCAGGTCGATTGTCACGTAGCGAAATCCCAGTGCATGAAAGTGTTCACGAACTTTGTCACGCAGAGCAGGGGACATCAACGCGTCAATTGCCTCAAGCGGGACTTCGATCCGAGCCAGTTCGTTCGCTTCGCACCGGACACGCAATTCACGCAGGTTCAGTTCCTGCCGCAAGAATTGTTCTGCCCGATCAATTCTCTCCACGCGTTCCGGCGTGACGGCGATTCCATACGCAATTCGACTGGAAAGGCAGGGGGTCGCTGGCTTGTCCCAGACCGCCAATTCCCACAGCTTTGCCAGTTCCCGGACATCGGATTTCGTGAACTCGGCTTCAATCAACGGTGAACGGACCTGAAACTCACCCGCAGCCTGCATTCCAGGCCGGTAATCACCTCGGTCGTCGAGGTTGGCACCGTTTGCCAGAACATCGACCTCCAATGTCGGAGCGAGTTCCGTCAGGCGCAAGTAGAGTTCTGATTTGCAGTAGTAACAGCGGTTCGCGGGATTCTGGAGGTAATTCGGATCGGAAAACTCCTGCGTCTTGATCACGCGGTGGCGAATTCCGATGGATTCCGCCACGGCGACGGCCTGTTCGAGTTCTCCGGCGGCGAGGCTGGAGCTGACGGCCGTGACGGCGACGGCGTTTGAACCGCACGCGAGGTGAGCCCCCTTCGCAACGACACTACTGTCAACTCCGGCGGAAAGCGCCACGGCAACCCGACCGTAACCTTGCAGGATTCTCAGCAGTTGGTCGCGTTTGCGTTCGATATCCGAGGGAACTGTCGCCATGTGCACGCTGATATTTTGGGGGCAGGGGACAAAAAACGAACATTCTGGACCGCTATGGGGTTTGAGATTATCGGTTTCACGGCGCATGCACAATCCGCCACCTTTCGGGGTCAGCGAATCGGGGGAAACCTCGTGAAGTCTGTCGCGATTGGCGAATTTGACGTATACTCCTGAACTGTAAAGTGCGTCACTGCGACGCGATGTCGAACCTCGCCGACTTTGCTGGAATCAAACCCATGCGACAAATCGTTCCGATCATTCGCGTGAGCTGCTGCTCGATGCTGTTCATTTTGGCTGCCGGATTCGCGTTCGCTGCGATTACAACTGAACAGAAAAAAGAGCTGAAAGACATCGGAAACGATGTGAAAGAGATCTCGTCACTCGTCTCCAAGAAGAAGTACGACGAAGCCGAAACGTCGCTCAAAGATATTGAGTCGCGTCTGGACAAACTCGTCAAAGACGGCGTCCCCGAAACCGATGTTTCCCTCAAGCCGATTCGACTGCAACTGGAAAAGGCAAAGTCGCTGTTCACCAAGTCAAGCGGTCGCGGAACGGTCAGCTTTGTCAAAGACGTCGCACCGATTTTCGTCGCCAAGTGTGTCGGCTGTCACGCAGAAGGTGATGCCAAGGGTGGTTTGAGGCTGGATACGTTTGCAGCCATGGAGAAGGGGGGGGCACGACCGGTTGCCGTCGCTGGAAATGCTCAGGCAAGCTGGCTCGTTCAAAAGCTGGTGACACCGAATGCTCAACAGCGAATGCCCAAGGGTGGCGAAGCTCTAAAAGACAAAGAAATCCAGTCCATCATGACGTGGATCAACGAAGGCGCGAAATTTGATGGGGCAGACAAGAACGCAGAACTGGCGTCACTCGATAAGAAACCTGCGGCAGCCCCGCCACGCGTTGATGTTGTGAAAGCGACCGGTAATGAAAAAGTCTCATTTATGCGAGACATCATGCCGGAGCTGATGGATACGTGCGGCCGTTGCCACAACGATCGTCAGAAGCGAAGCGGTTTCTCTGTCGTATCGTTCGAAAAACTAATGCAGGGCGGCACGAGTGGTCGCGTGATCATTGCAGGTAGCCTGGAAAGCAGTCGCATGTGGCGACTGATCAATGGCGATGACCAGCCTGTCATGCCCGCGGGAAATCAGACCGGGATCACACGCAAGTGGTACAACAATGTGAAGACCTGGATCGAAGAGGGGGCCAAGTTCGACGGTGAGGATGCGAAGAAAGCCTTCCCGACACTGGAAGAACGCGAAGCGGCAGCGCTGGCCAAGCTGACTCCCGAACAGTGGATCGATCGTCGCAAGAAGGAAACGGCCGAACAATGGAAGAAGACGTTTCCAAATGGCGAAGCCACCGTTCGCGATGCAGGCGAGTTCCTGATTTATGGCGATGTCTCTGCCGAGCGACTGGAGCAGATCGACAAGTGGGCGAGTGAGCAGGCCGATTCTCTGAAAAGTTCTTTCAACGTCAAGGAAACGCGGCTTTGGCGAGGAAAGCTGGCTGTCTTCGTCTTCAAGGATCGGTTTGGCTACGAAGAATTCAATCAGACAATTCACCGACGCGAAGTTCCGCGAGAAGTCATCGGCCATTCCGAAGTTTCGGGCAACATGGAAGAAGCCTTGATCGCCATGCAGGATGTTGGCGATGCCGCGACAGAAACATCTCCAGGAATGCAGGTGAATGTCATTGAACACGTGACAGGTGCATTCTTGAAACGAGGTGGCTCAGGATTGCCCGACTGGGTCATCCGTGGCGCAGGTCTCGCCTTGGCAAATCAGCATTCCAAAGGAAATCCGTATCTCGTCAAGATGCCGGGGCAGGCAGGTGAAATCCTGCGAGAAGCTCGGATAGCCAAGCCTGAAGATATCTTCGGCAATGGAACATTCTCACCGGGCGAAGTCGGTCCGATCGGATTCACGCTCGTCGACTTCATGTTGAAACGAGGGGGGCCGAAGAACTTCGGTGAATTCGTTCGCAAAATCCAGAGCGGCAGCAATGCCGAAACGGCGTTGAAAGCGGTTTACAATGCTGATGGAAAAACGCTGGCACAAGCCTACGCGAATTCACTTCCTGCGGGCGGAGTCAAGAAGGGCAAGAAGTAATCGCGATTTGATTGGCTCGCGATTCGCTTTACTGCAAGGGTGGCCGGGGCTGGACTGAGGCTTTGCGAAGGAAGCCCCGGGTTTCGCGAAGTTCCTGCCCAGACCAGCCTTCACTGGCGTCGAGACGGGGCCGTGCCTCAGCCAACCCAGTGATCGAACTTTGTTTTGACCGCTTTACGTTTTTCGTTGCATCAGCAAGAAACCGATTCCCCGATGAGCCTGCCCCACCCCGCTGCAGATGTGATTGTCATCGGCGGAGGTGTCATCGGACTGTCGATCGCTTGGGAACTTGCCCGGAACAACGTCAGTGTTCGGGTTCTCGAGCAAGGCCAGTTCGGGCAGGAAGCGAGTTGGGCTGGCGCAGGAATGCTGCCGCCGGGAAATCCTGCCGCAGCCCGAACTGCCGAAGCCAGGCTTCGAGGCGGCAGTCATCTTCTTTGGCCGGAATGGACCGAGCAGCTTCGCTCGTTGACGGGAATCGACAACGGATTTCATCGCTGTGGTGGCGTCGAAGTTTCTCTGCCCGAATCTCACGAATCGCTCGATGCACGAATCGCCGTGTGGCAGGCTGAGCAGGTTGCTATCGAACCGTTGGCAACAGAACATCTGCACACGCTCGTTCCGGCGTTACACCCCGAAATCGCCAGAGGATACCTGCTGCCCGAATTAGGACAGGTTCGTAACCCGCGTCACCTGAAAGCTCTCCTGCAGGCCTGTGCTTCTTCCGGGGTAGATTTGCGTCCAGGAACCCCTGTCGTAGATTTTGTTCGTAGCGGCGATCGAATTTCGACGGTCCGAACGCCCTGCGAAGATTTCACGGCTGGTGAAGTGATTGTTGCTGGCGGAGCCTGGACTCGAACAATCTTGCAGCGGGCAGGGCTCGAAACCGACTTCGAACCTGTCCGCGGCCAGATCGTGCTGCTGGAAACTCGCCCCTCCCTGATTCGTCACGTCATCGAAGTCGGTAACCGGTACCTGGTTCCTCGCCCCGACGGCCGGGTTTTGATCGGCTCAACCGAGGACCGGGTCGGATTTGAAAAACGAACCACCGCTGGCGGGATCGCTGGCCTGATCGAATTCGCTCGCCGCCTGATTCCCGAATTGGGTAACGCCCGGTTCGAACGATGCTGGGCAGGCCTGCGACCATTTGCACCCGGCGGGTTGCCTCGCATTGGCCGAGTCCCCGGGACAAGCAACCTCAGCGTGGCCGCTGGGCATTTCCGGGCAGGACTGCAACTCAGCCCGATGACAGCGGTCCTGATCCGAAAATTGATTCTGGGGCAACCGGGTGACGAGTGGTCCGACGAACTTCGTCCGAGGTAGACAAGCGATCGGCGATCCGCTTTTCGCTTTCAGCGGTCAGCCAACCTCTATTGATCAGTGTTCATCAGCGGTTAAAAGTTTTGGTTGCAGCGGTTCAAAGGATTGAAAAATGCGAGCTGTCGTACAACGGGTTTCACGAGCCAAGGTCACGGTGGCAGGGGAGCTCACGGGTGAGATTGGCGTCGGCCTTCTCATCCTGCTCGGGGTCGCGGAAGAAGACACACAGACCGACGCCAGCTTTCTGGCAGAGAAGCTGGTCGGGCTCCGGATCTTTCCAGATGATGAAGGAAAGATGAACCGATCGCTCATCGAAGACTGGAGCTCGACTTGAGCGCTCTCGCCGTCGACGAGGCCGAGGTAAAGCGTGCAGCGACGGCGAAAAAGAGAGCGGGAGGAAAGGGGAAAGCGACTGCTGCTGCC
>CAIWEX010000509.1 GCA_903911795.1 uncultured Schlesneria sp. | reverse complement strand
GCAATTCAATCATCACTTTGCGATGATCGTAATTCTTCCCACTGATAGGATCGTCACCCAGCAGATAACAGCGACGAACCACGCGATTCATCACATGTACAACCGCAACTTCATCAGGCGCAAACACTTCCGCTCGTGCCATCCTCGCCATCATTCGGCTCCAAATTAAAATCGATCAAAACCTGTGATCCTATCAATTTGAGCAAAATCGCAACGCAATTTCAAGCCAGCTCAGTGTCCCCATGGTCCCTGCGAAGGGGCGCTCACGCATGGGCGAATGCCAAGAATCGCCAGCGGGGGCGATAGATATTGCCATGAAGACGTTTCACGAATGGCTGGCAGAACGCATGAAGAACGAAGGGCTGTGGCTCAACGACAAGAATGCCGTGATTGGCATGTCGAACATCAACCCGCTGTTGCAGAAGAAGGCGAAGGTCAAGCCATTGAAACTGCCGAAGGCGAAGCTGGGCGTCGTGAAGACGCCCAAGCCCTTCAAGGCGATGGCCCCGGCTGCGTTCGCCTAGAAAGGATGGCCTATGTCGGCTGAATCACGAACCGTTGGATACCGACAGCCCGCAAAGCCACTTTGCAAATCGTTCTGTCGCCTGACGATTGCCTTGTAGGCCAATTGACTCTGTTTCGACCGTCCACAAATACTCGAACATCTCTTTTTCAGAAGCGTGCTTGCGAAGCAACTCGCAAAGCCCCGGAACATACGAATCGTACTCGCCCATCTCTGTCGTTAGATCAGAAACACCGATTGGGTCCCAATTCGTATGCACTGCTCTGCGAACGGTTTCAAAAAGATCGTTCATCGCTTTCAAACTCCGGGAATGACGGTGATAACTCTGCCCGTGGCAGTGTCCACAATGACACGCAGATTGTTCACCAAGTCAGTGAAGACAGTCGTTCCGGGAATCTTTCCGAGCGTAGCCGTTCCTGTTCTTATCGCATTCTCAACGACTGAAGGAACAAATCCACGCTCCTGCATCCGGTCTATGGCGTGGCCGCTGAAGCTACGCCCATTGATCGTCGTAGGTAGTTTTCGTGGCTGCGGAGCGTTGGGATTTGGGAAGCTGTGTTGCTGGCCTGAACGGCCAACTGGTGTGCGAGGAGACGGGCCTGCGCTTGGAGCAACAGATTTCCCCGGTTTAGGATTAAATTCCCGTGCCTTGCGAGCAGCCTCTTCGAGGTCGCCTGATTTTGCCTTTAACGATCCGTTGTTGGTCGAATTGGCTCCTGCCCCGCAACGTGCATTGTGTACGAGTAGCGGTGTGCCGTCAATGTTCTGGGCGACGTAGTAGGTCTGGTATTCCGAGACGCGGAAGTTGTAAACACGCGTCCCTTGTGCGAACTCTTCACGACGTGAGTCAACCAGCGTTTGGAGTTCGCCGTTGGGGCCGATGACGTTCGCTCCGACCGCGAGCGCGTTCGCAAGGATGTATTTTGCCTGATCGTGGCTCCAGATGGGGCGTTCGTCCGTGGTCTTGATCGTTTGCTTGCTGCCAGCTACATCGCGGAATTCCAACACTCGCAAATGATCCGAGACCCGCACAAACGTCTCTTCGATTCGCTGTCGTTTGATCTGCGAGCCGTATTCTTCGCGGGCCAGCACCAAGTCCCCGACTTTCAGCGTCTCGATGGCGGCGGTGCGATAGTTCCAAACTCCATTGATCTGCTCCGTCGCCACCACAACCTGCGTTCCCGCCGCGAAACATTTGAGCAGCTTCATTAATTCCAGGAAGCCGACGCT
>CAIWEX010000508.1 GCA_903911795.1 uncultured Schlesneria sp. | reverse complement strand
CGCCCGCACGCGGGCGAGATCCTCCGCGGTCGGCGGCGCGGGCGTGGGCGCGGCTGCCTCGGCCTCCTCCTTCTCGCCCGCCCCGCGATTGAACGAATCTGACGCAATCGAGATTACGTTCCTACACTTGACCGACCGGTATTCAACGCTTTGCAAACATCCTCTCCCCATTGCTTACCATCGAAAAACGGATACAGCATCACAGTGGGGCAGCCCGCAAGTGCCAATTCCATATGCATTGCGGGTGCACGAAGGGCATTCGAACTATGAATGATGATCGGGAACTTCGGAATGTGCTGTGCCAGAAATGCTGAGACATTTTCTCCAGACCCGCATTCGACCCCGGTTATCGCTGTCGCGTCAAGATCGCAATCCAGTGACAACAGCGACACGCTATTGAGATTCGATGAAAGCCATTTCGTCATTTCATAGGCATCGTTAAAGAAACAAAGCTCAAACTCAGCCTGAACCGTTGTTGCTGACTTCATTTCGGCGATCCGCCGAGTGTCATCTTCAAGAACGGCAATCAGAGGCATGTGACCGGTTCTTTCTGAAGCTAGAAGATCAAGGCGCCTTGTCCGGAACGCACGAAGCGTGGCCTGTTTGTACTCGAATAATTTGAACCATAAGCCTCACGCCCGCTTCGCTCAAGACGCAAAGGCGCAAAGTTTTCAGCCATTACAGATATCGCCTCTGTTCCTCCCTTGGCGTCTTCGCGTCTTTGCGTGAGCCCTCTTCTACAAACGTATCGCCACGGGCGTGGAGAAATCTTCCTTTGGCAGATTTTTTGCAATTCGGATAGAACAAAAAAGGGGTACCGAAAATCGGTACCCCTGATCGTTTGGACAGGTCCCAGACCACTCAGTTGAGGGTCTTGCCGCCCTTCTTCCAGTTGCAGGGGACGAGCTTGTCGGTCTGCAGAGCATCGAGGACTCGCAGAACTTCTTCGACGTTGCGACCGACGGGCAGGTCGTGAATCGCGAGCCAGCGGACGATGCCGTTGGGGGCGATCAGGAAGATCCCGCGGTAAGCGATTCCCGCGTCTTCGATCAGCACGCCGTAATCACGCGAGAGCTTGTGGTTGGTGTCGGCCAGCATCAGATGCTTCAGGTTGGCCAGGTCAGGATGACTGTCGCACCAGCCCTTGTGGGAGAAAACGCTGTCCGTGCTGGCGGTCAGCAGGACGCAGTTGCGATTGGTGAATTCGCCAACAGCATCGTTGAAAGCCACGATTTCCGTGGGACAGACAAATGTGAAATCGAGTGGGTAGAAGTACAGACAGACCCATTTTCCCTGGTAGTCTGACAGATTGACGTGTGTGAATCCGTCCTTGGTTCGGTCATAGGCTTGAACTGAAAAATCCGGGGCGAGACGACCAACACTTGCGCTCATAAATCCTGCTGCCTCTGTTCTGGGGGACACAATATTCTCGGCGGGGATCATTTCCCCAACCGTTCCATTTCGTACCGACAAGTATACCGGGGACAGGGGTTCACTCGCCAGCGGACGCACATGGAGCGATGGCCGCTACGACACTGCAGCCCGCGAAACCACGCTGCCGCGTGCGGCAATCGCCGCATCAATCCGTTCGATTTCCGCTGTTGTCAATTTCCAGGTCATGCTGGCGGCGTTGTCGATGATCTGGTCGGGACGCTTGGCACCGCACAGAGCCGACGTGATTCCCGGTCGCTGAATTGTCCAGTTCAAGACCACCTGCGCCAGTGTCTTTCCTGTTTCCTCAGCCAGTGGCCGGAGTTGATCGAGGAAGTCCTGGTTCTTCGTCCATTCTTCGCCGGCAAACATGGGATACTTGCGCCGCCCGTCTTTGGGGTCAAACTGAAAATCGCGAGGGAGCTTTCCTGCCAGCAGGCCTTTTAACAATGGCCAATAGATCATCACGGAGACGCTCTGTTCGATGCACCACGGCAACTGGGAATTCTCGATCTCACGCTGCAACATGTTGTAGTGGGGCTGATAGGCGGAAATCGGGCAGACTTCGTTGAACTCGATCAATTGCGCCAGTGAAAAGTTTGAAACCCCCACACTGCGGATCTTGCCGGATTCCAGCAGACCCTTCAGTGCCGCAGCGGATTCGACAATTGGCGTCTGCGGGTCTGGGGCATGCAGGTAATACAGATCAATCTGTTCGGTCTGCAGACGCCTCAGGCTGGTCTCACACTGCTGACGCAATGTTTCCGGGCGGCCGTCCTTCCGCTGGATGCCACCTTCCCAGTGAATCCCTCCCTTGGTCGCAATCACGATCTTGTCACGGTGGGAACGGAGCGCCGTGGCGATCATCGATTCGCTCTCGCCTGCGAATCCATAAGAGAACGCAGTGTCGAAGAAGTTGATCCCGCTGTCGACTGCGGCCTGAAGTGTGGCCAGGCTGTTGGCTTCTGTCACATCGAGACTGGTGATTCCCGAGATCGGCCAGCAACCCATCGCGATCGGCGTGACCAGAATGTCCGTTTTGCCAATCGGACGCAGCGGGAAGGTCATTGCACCAGGCCCTTGGTCAACGACATGAATGCCGTTTCCAGGTTGACCTCTTCTTCGCGGAACAGGGTGAGCTGAAATCCGTGTTCAATCAGCAATGTCGGAATCTCACTGTAGTCGAATGTATCTGCTTTCAGTGTGGTGTCGATCGTTCCCTTGACGATTTCGACCTTTCCGACGAGATCACATTTTTCCAGCAGTTGAGCAGCCCGGTCGATGTTTTCTTTGACGCGAATCTGCAGCATGATCTGCTGGCGAGCCTTGCGCATCACTTCGTCGACGTAGCCATCAACGATCAGGTTCCCCTTTTCGATCATCCCGACACGTGTACAGACGTCGGCCAGTTCGGGCAGAATGTGACTCGACACAATCACCGTCTTCTTGAGTTCCCCCAGCTTCTTCAGCAGGTTACGGATTTCGATTCGGGCGCGCGGATCAAGACCGCTGGCGGGTTCATCCAGCAGCAGCACCTGTGGTTCGTGTAGCAGAGTTCGAGCCAGCCCGATACGCTGAGTCTGTCCGCGCGACAACTGATTCACCATGGCATCTCGCTTGAACGCCATGTCGACCAGTTCCAGCTTATCTTCGCAGACCTTGCGACGGGCAGGACCATTGATGCGGTAGGCAGCGGCGAAGAATTCCAGGTATTCAATGACGGTCATGTCGTCATAGACACCGAAGAAGTCGGGCATGTATCCGACAAGCCGTCGGATCTCGCGCTGATTGGTATAGATTGACTGGCCGCAAACGTAAGCTTCACCGTAGTCGGGATTCAGCAACGTGGCGATCATTCGCATTGTCGTCGTTTTGCCTGAGCCGTTCGGTCCGATGAAACCGAAGACATCCCCTTCCTTCAGCGAGAGATTGATCTCGTTGACAGCGATCAGGTGCCCGTAGCGTTTGGTCAGTTGTCGAGTTTCGATCATGATGTCAGCGGCACAGGAGAGAGTGGAAAAACGCGAATCACGAAGTATCAGGGAGTCTTGTCGAATCGTTCAATTTCTCGCGAAATCTCGCTGCCGGTTTTTGTAACGGGCAGGATGATTCGAATAAAAGTGGTCTCACGTTCGGCTGGAACCGCAGCGTTGTCGATGCGGACTGAGGCAACAGGAGCATCCAGTCGTCCAAACAGGATCGCACGTCCCAGTCCCAACAGATGTGACAGGTCTTCGTCTTCGAGCAAGCGATTGGTTAACCCCGTGAACTTGGACCCGTCTGCTTCCGTATGGAATGTGAGAATCCGCACGATTTCCAGGGGATCGCGTGACATCTGGTCATACGTGGCAAACTGATTGGAAACACTCGACGAGGTTTCTCCCTGGGACGTCCGGCTGGTGGCAACCTTGCCAATCAGAAACGCTCGCAGTTCGCGGGGATAAACGGTCGGCTGGTCAATTCGCAGGGTCTGGCGAGGCTTCAGCGGGATCGACTTGGGGTCATCGCGAGTTTTCTTGTGTCGGTAGACTCGATTGCCGTATGCCAGAAACCAGTCTTCGATTGGCCCGCCAAATCGATGAGAAATCGTTCCCGAAACCTGACCCACGCCGTTACTCTTCAGATCTGCTTCGACCATTCCTTCGACGGATGTTCGGATCTCGGTCAAAAGTGGCTTGGAGGACCATTGCAGCAGCGGCAGACCTTCGATCGAAGTTCCTGCGACATAATCGGCGGCACCGACATTCACCCCCGCGCGACGCAGCATTCCTCCGTAGGCGGTTTCTGCAATTCCCGACCAACCTGACTGAGTTGTTTGGGCGGGATTCGCATCTTTCCCAGCGATCGTGGATTCAACGTTCAATGACCGCCGTTCTGTCACCGGGCTATAGACATTGGTCCACAGCCGCTGATGACTGGACGACGTGGTGACATCGTAATTGACAAGATTCAATTGGTTGATTCGAACAGATGTTCCATTCCAGTGGTTGGCGAGCATCGCGCTGCCGCAGCCAGCGACCAAGACCCAAAGCAGCAGCGTTAACCACGTCGCACGCGGCCGCTTCAACAGTCGATGAACGATCAGGTAGTCCAGGGGGCCAACGACCAGCAGGATCGCCACCAGCAGACCCATGACTAGCCACGGCGACGCCCGATAGACGCTCGGAAAATTCTCTTGAACTGCGTGCAACTGCGTTGCCAGATCGGTGACCCCGGTCGAATTGAGCTGCAATGCCCGGGCGGGTGTATTCGCCTGAGTCGTTGAATCTGTCGTCACCTGCGAAAGCCGTCGCGTCAGTGTGGTCAGTTCGCTCCACTTGCTTAAGGGAGGTTGTGTGAGATCCACGGCCAATAGAGTGACCGATCCCATGCCAAATGGCGTACGAACGAAAATCGCTTCGTCACGATTTCCCGCGAGGACTTCCCCCTGAGTGATCTTCAAGCCGGGCACCCGCATTCGACCTGCCAGGGGAATTCGAACGCTTCTACCTGCAAACAATTCGATCTTACCCAGTTCACTGATCGTGACAGGTTCCTGGGCTAACGTCGCAGGCAACCAGTCGGCGACGGGTCGCAACACGTCGTTCGCTGCGGCTAAGTCCATGGGAAGCGAAATGACAATCTTCCCGCCGCCGATGACCCAGTCGCGTAAGGCTGCGGCCTGGTCTGCGGACAGCACCGACCGGCCTGCGATGACTAAAATGGCGATGGAATCGTAGGCCCGGTGATCAACCGGCAGTTCCTCAACCTTCATGGCGATGGGACGCAGATTTCCGACGGGGGCCACTGCGGACTGATCGTCGGTTGGCCGGGGATCACCCCAGTCGAATCCGGGTGGATCTCCTACTGTCGCAACCAGTCGATATCCCGAATGCAGGGGAGAAGTTCCTTGGTCTGAGGCATGCCTTGAGGATTCCCACGACCAGACAGGTTTCTTCGTCGCTGCGGCAATGACCGCCACCTCGACCGAGGTCGGTTCCAACTGTCCAACTTTGAAATATCCTCGGACAGTATGCTTGCCAGCCGGCAGATGGGTCGAACTGGCAAATGTCACGCGATGGCCATCGGGATCAGGCGCAGTGACTTGGACTGAGTATTCGCCGGCTTCGTCGATGTTGACAGGGACCAGAACTTCGGACCACCGTCCGACAACATTATGGCCGTGCCACCCAAAAACTGGCCAAGTTACCTGGTCGGGCGTGATTTCCTTCCCGAAGAGGGCAGATTGGGCCAGGAAGATGAGGCACAATCCCACTCGGAACGCGGAACGTAATCCCATGCTGTCACGAGAGTTCCGCGACAGCAGGTGTCGGAACGGTGCGTCAGACGAACTATCGAATGGACCGCTCACCGAAACTCCGCAATTCGTGGCGTGACAACGGGAAACCCAAGCCACGACCCGGTTCGCGGCAAGACGAGCATGATACGCCGGAAAATCAAAAAGCGTGAGCGCATCGACGGGGGATTCTCGGTCAATGGGTTCTTTTAATGTAGAGTGGGACCAGCTCGCTTCGAGCCAAGTGGCCGGCACGACAGGGTGGCGGGGGTGCACCTGCTTTGGGGAAGCCCCCGTTCAAACGCATTCCTTTTCGGGGGCTTCTGCAAAGCCAGTGCGCCCCGCCACCCAAACTCTG
>CAIWEX010000507.1 GCA_903911795.1 uncultured Schlesneria sp. | reverse complement strand
TCTGCTCAACCTTCAGGATCAGACGTATCCCGGTTCTGACGGGACCGAGACGAAAGGCTGGCCGCTGTGGACGACGCCCGTGATGCGCTGGGCTAAGAAACAAGGGGGAGTCACCGGTTACGCACATTCGGCGAGTGGCCTGGCGATTGAACCGGTCCCTGCGGCGAAGCGATTACTCGCCCGATGCGATGTCGACGGAAACGGCAAGGTCTCCCTTGCCGAGGCGAGTAGCACATTACTCCCGGAACCGTTTGGTTCGATCGATCGTAACGGCGATGGCATGTTTGATCTGGCGGAGTTAACTGAGAGTCACAATCGCGTGTCGGATCAACTTCCGAACCTGGCGATTCCGGAAATGAATGGTGTCGGTGCGATGGAAATCTGTGTCACAACAGCCGAAGGGGTCTGTGACTTCATCAGTGCGATGGACACGCGTCGTATCCAGGAATGGAACACGTGGTACCACATTCTGAACTGCGGATTCCCGCTCAAGGTCAGCGGTGAAACCGACTTTCCCTGCATGAGCAGTCGCCGCATCGGCCAAGGACGCGTTTACGTACAACTGGGCCAGGTCACGCACCTCGACTATGCCGCATGGTGTCAGGGACTGGCGAATGGTCAGTCGTATGTATCAGATGGATTTGCTCACGCTCTGCAGTTTCAGGTCAATGATCAGTCCCCTGGCAATGTTCCTGTCAAACTCGCCGCGAATGGCTCAGTTACCGTTAAAGCCAACGTTGTCTTTGCACCGCAGACTCCAGAGACCGTCGCACAGGGAATGATTGTTCCCGATGCCGGACGGCGGCTGGTCGGGGATACGGTGGAATTGCACGGCCCCCGTTCTGAACGACTCGTGACCGGTGGCGAACGCCTGATAGAAATCATCGTCAATGGGCAACCGGTCGCCTCACAGAAGGTTTCCGCCGACGGCAAGCCTCATGATCTGTCGTTTGAGATCCCGATTTCGCGAAGCAGTTGGGTTGCACTGAGGCACTTTCCTCAGTTGCACACAAACCCTGTCAACGTCATCGTGGCAGGGCAGCCCATTCGAGCCTCACGCGCGAGTGCCCGATGGTGCGATGACGTCATCGACTTGTTATGGAAAAACCGCCAGAACGTCATTCCAGAAGCGGAACGTGCGGAAGCTTTCCAGACGTTCGAGAAAGCTCGGCAAACATATCGTCAAATCGCTTCGGAATCTCCTTAAGTCACGATCAAGGAACCTGCCACATGTCACGCCGATTCTTACTGGTACTGAGTTCGATCTGCCTGCTCAGTCCGATCTGTCGCGCCGACGTGACCGATCCCCAGCCAATCTTCGTCGAAGGATATGCGGGCAAAGTCAGTTACAAGCCGGGTGAAGAGCTATCACTGCATGTCTCGACCAGTGCCTCGAAATTCGCCGTCGAGATCACTCGACTGGGTGCCAGACCTGAAGTTGTTTTTTCCAAATCGGATGTCCCTGGAACAGAGTCACCTGTCCCCGAAAATGCTTCTTCCCACGGTTGCCAGTGGCCTGCAGCCTTGAAGCTTCCTGTCGCGGAGACGTGGCGCAGCGGCTACTACCATGTCACGCTGAAGGCGGAAGATTCCGGCGGCAAATTCTTTCAGCGGGGAAAACGGACGGCCGAGTCGAGTTGCTTCTTTATCGTTCGAGCCGCACAGCCCGGTAAGAATTCCAGGATCCTGCTGCAACTTTCCACGAATACTTACAACGCTTACAACAACTGGGGCGGGTTCAGCCTGTACAGCTACAACGGCCGGGCGAACGTGCAGGGACATCGAGTTTCGTTCCAGCGACCACCCGGCAGCCAGTTTTCAAACTGGGAATCACCGTTTGTCTCGTGGGCGGAAGGTAATGGCTACACCTTTGACTTTGCGGCGAACTCCGACCTGGAATTCCATCCCGAAGACTTGAAGGCATACAAGCTGGTCCTGAGCGTCGGGCACGATGAATACTGGTCTGCCCCGATGCGAGACCACCTGGAATCGTTTATCACGGCAGGTGGAAATGTCGCGTTCTTCAGCGGCAATACCTGTTGCTGGCAAGTCCGCAGTGAAGACGCAGGGCAGGCCCTGGTTTGCTGGAAGCAATGGTTCAATCTTGATCCGCTCTACCGCAGTGGTGACCATAACCTGCTGTCGACGCTGTGGAGTCATCATCTGGTGGGACGTCCCGAAAACTCGCTGACAGGGGTCGGCTTCCTTTTCGGGTAACCGTTCACACCCCGAAACGGTAAATTGGTCTTTTCGCGATTCGTCAAATGAGCGACATAATCATCATGTCGCAAACAGGCCCAATTCAGCTTGAGATTCCTCCCGAGATTGAGCGGGAAATGACGCCGGCGGTGC
>CAIWEX010000506.1 GCA_903911795.1 uncultured Schlesneria sp. | reverse complement strand
GCTCGTGAATTCTTCAAACGCCGCCTGGCAGTCGTCGCGCTGTTCATTATCCTCGGCCTTGTCACGATCAGTGTGTTTGCACCGTTTCTCGCAAACGATCGACCGATCTACTATTTCGGCACGAATCGATTTGAGTTTCGCGAAGCAGCGAGAACCGTTCGCGGACTCATCGGGCAACTCGCCAACGCCAACAAATCGACTCCTGCATCCAAGACTGCTGACCAACTCCGCTCAGTTCAGTTACAGTTTGATCTGATGTCACAGGAACTTCCGGCAGACACGTTTCAAAGTCTTCGTGAGATGCGGGAAAAGATCGAATCGGCAGCGAGCGATGCTGTTCAGGGGCCGGTCCGCCTGCGAGGTCTGCAGGGTGAACTACGAACTCTGCTCGACTCGCTGGAACCAAAGCTGATTGCTCGAAGCCACTGGCCTGTCGCAACGTCTCTTCGCGCGACAGATCTGTTTTTCATGTCCGCGACACTGCTGATCCTGACGTTTCCATTGTGGAGGATCTGGGCCATTCCCCGCGGTTCTGATGCACGACCCAGAACAGTCGCATTTCTGCTGTTTCTGATTCCTGTTGTCTCGGGTACCGCATGGTGGTTGTTCGTCCCCATTCGTTTCGATCGGACCGACTACAAAGTCGGTGTTCTTGCTGCCGACGATGCCGAGAACAAATCGGGAATCGTCTTTCAGAATGTGATGTGGCCACCCATCGCCTACGCTCTCGATGAATACGACTTGGCGGGAAAGGCGGCTGCCCCCCCCTGGTATCCGCAACTGAGCAAGTTCCTTCGAGTCTTTCAATTCTGGGCGAAGCCAGAAGCGCCGAAGGCTGTCAGCGAATCGGATCCTGAAGCTCCCAAGGTCGAACCGGCAGAGACGCGAAAAGTGGCGTCTCGATGGAACACTCCCCACTGGCTGGGAACGGACGAGTCGGGGCGTGATGTCCTTTGCCGGATGATCTGGGGTGGCCGTGTCAGCCTATCGGTGGGAATTGTGGCCGTTGCCATCTACGTTTCGATCGGGATTGTCGTCGGCGCGATCGCGGGCTATTTCCGTGGAATCTGCGATCTGGTTCTTTCCCGAATCATTGAAGTCGTCATCTGCTTTCCGTCGTTCTTTCTGATTCTCACGATCGTCGCCATGGTTGGCCCGGGCCTGTTCAACATCATGATTGTGATTGGACTCACGGGCTGGACCGGTATCGCACGCCTGGTTCGGGGCGAGTTCCTGCGGTTGGTCGATCAGGAGTTTGTGCTGGCGGGACGAGCCTTAGGCTATTCCCCGCTTCGACTCATCTTTCGCCATGTGCTTCCCAATGCGATGGCTCCCGTATTGGTCTCCGCAACATTTGGTGTGGCTGGAGCCATCCTGACCGAGAGTGCGTTGTCGTTTCTGGGGCTGGGAATCTCAAAGCCGACCCCGTCCTGGGGAAGCCTGCTGGCCGATGGACGCGAAGCGCTGGATCATGCTCCATGGTTGATTCACTTTCCCGGACTGGCAATCTTTCTGACGATTACGGCTTATAACCTCATCGGTGAAGCGTTACGCGATGCCGCAGACCCGCGTCTGCGAGGTTCTCGCTGAGTCCTTTTGGGCTCGACGGCAAATTGAAGTCCATTGGCCAGTGAACAACTGACGCGACCAGATGTTGCCTTGAAAGGTCACCACGATGCTGAATCGACTGAGACTATCCGTTCTTGTTATCATTTGTACTCTTTGCTCAATTCCCCTCGTCACTGCAGAAGAGTCCCCCGCGGCACGCTGTTACCTGATCGGGAATTCATTAACGTGGGACACTGTCCCTGAGCGATTGTCGGGTGACGTACAATGGCACGTCGATTGTGGTGTTCACCTGCCCCATATCTTCGCGAATCCAGACCAGCCTTGTGTGAAATCATCGTCGCACTGGCCCAAAGCCCTCGCCGACAAGCAATACGACATTGTTTCTGTTCAACCGCACTATGGAACAACGCTCACGCAGGATGCCGACACAATCTCGGCCTGGATGAAGATGCAGCCCAAAGCCGTCTTCGTCATTCATTCGGGCTGGGCCTGGCGAACACAGGTCGGAAACGAATTCTCAAGTTACGCGGCACCAGACCAGATGACGCACTCGCCCAATTATTTCCGCGAATTGATTGCAGAGTTGCGTCGGCGACATCCCGGGCGTGAAATACGCCAGACGTTTGCTCAGTACCTGCTGGCAACGATCAATGAAGACATCGCCGCCGGTCGTGCTCCGTTCAAGGAAATTACCGAGCTCTACCGAGACGACATTCATTTGACGCATGATCATGGCAAATACCTGATGCATAACGCAGTCCGCCGTGCTCTGGGGCAGCCCGCATCAGCAGCAGGGTTTGAGAAGCTGAATCCTGACTGGAAGAGCTACCTCGATGGAGTCTTATCGCTGCTGAACACAACTTCCGCTCACAAAGCCTTGCTCACGCGAATCCTTTCCGCCGAAGAATCTGCCAGCCGACCGGATTTGATCGCCAAGCTGACTGACACGACATTGCAGGCACGATTGAAAGCGATCCTGCCAGATATTGAACGGGCGATCCTGCAGCGTCCAGCCACACTGGCGCTCGAAGCTCAGGTCACAGAGGCCAGTGGAAGACTTGTGTGTACATCGAGTGCCCCGCGCTGGCTGATGCTAGCCACCGGTGATACTGGTCTACAGATCTTCGACATCCCCACATCGATCGACTTGTACAACGGCAATAATCCGTTGAAGGGAAAGGGTGGGAAAAACGAGATCGTCACCGATGCATGGCTGAAGCGGCTTGCGGGAATCACGTCACTGAAAAAACTGGACATGGCGAACTGTGCCATTCAAGGAGTTGGCCTGGAACATGTCGCACGCCTTACTGAGTTACGGGAACTCAACCTGACACTGACGCCCGTCAAAGACGAGTCCCTGAAACATCTGGCCAACCTGACTGAACTTCGCGTTCTTGGTCTGGCGTCAACACAATGCAATGGAACCGGATTTGCATTCTTCAATCAGCTGAAGAAACTCGAAAGCGTCAATTTTCATTTCACACCGCTAAACGATG